>JBCDLQ010000307.1:0-4101 GCA_039414335.1 Pseudomonadota bacterium
GGACCTCGCTGGAGTCAATCGCATTGCCGTCCACTGCACCCGGTGCCGTAGAGGCTGCCCGTAGGGCATAAGGCGCAGCCGTCACCCGCTGTCGCGGCGTCAGAGGGTTGCCATTGACCAGAACCTCAAGGTAGCGATCACTGCCGTCGAACGCTGCCAGACCGAAGTCCAGTTCCACTTGAAACTGGCCGCCATTGACTGGCCAGTTGGGCCTGTTCTGCACACTGCCGATCTGGCTGCCGCCGCTAGGCTGGTCAAAGAGCAGAAACTGGAGATTGGCCGTTCCCGTAAACGGCTGACCTGACTCGCGCAGCTCGCCCTGATATGTCAATACGGGGGCCTGGGCCAGCGCCAAGGTCGGTATCCACTGCCACGAAATCAGAGCAATGATCCCAATCCATTTCCAAACGTTCAGTCGTTTCATTTCGCGCGCCTCGTTGATGAGATCCATCAGGAACGATTCATCGGTCTCGGGCTTTCGAAAGGCCCTGATCGAGGGGAATCGAACTTGATGGTCTTTATCTCAAGTCAGGCGACGCCTTACATGAAACTTCATGGGTATTTACTTGAAAATTGCGGGGCAGCCAGAATAGGAACCCTTACGGGAGGAGGCCTGTTGAAATTCAATCCCGCTAGACGCGATGCAGGGTCGCCGTCTCAGCCGAGTAGATCGCCTGATTGGCCAGGTAGGCGGCCTCTTCAATAGGCAAATAAGGCACCGTAACGAGCCCTTGCGGCAGGACCAGCACCAGGTTGGCGAGATCGTGCTTGCGCTGATAGCGGCTGCGGCGAATCTGGACCTGCTGGACGCGATCCAGATCAAAGACGTCTTGATGACGCCCAAAGAAGCCTTGCTGAACCCAGAGCAGTCGCCCGTTCAAAGACCAGCCCCACTGACGCCAGCGCAGATGGATGCCCGCCAGGATCAGTGCGAGCACAACAAAGGGAGTGACGTGACCGATCAAGGGCAAGTCGCCCCAAACCACCGAAATTCCCTGGAACAACAGGATCAAGGCCGTGACCCTCATCCAGAAGACGCGCCGGAGTCTTGAAGACACCGATTGGAATGACGCCGGGAAGCGCCACCCTGGCACGATGTCGTGGGTCAGCGACAAATCACCGTTATCCAGGCCCGGAACGATAAAAGACTTTTTTTGCCCGGGCATTTCTTCGTCGCCGCTGCTGGTCTGGCGAACCACGATATGCCAGCAGTTCAGCAAGCGGCCAAGGGCTGACTGCTTGACCGTCAGACCGGTAATTTTTTCTCGCTTGACCGTCTGTTCGCGCTGATCCAGGAGGCCCCCAACGCCGACGAGACGATCACCCCGATAGCTGAGTTTGTATCCGTGGAATCGGATGATGGCCAACAGTCCCGAGAGCAACAACAAGCTGCCCAGTGCAAAAACGATGAGCACAAGGAACCCGATCAGCAAAATCTCAAAGGCGATCGGGTCCAGCACCGATAACCAGCCATTATCGGCAGCCCACTCGCCAATCCGTTCGGAAAAGGTACCGAAAAACCAGGCCGCCAGCCCAGCGAGCAGCCAGATCTGGTTGCTACTGAGACCGTGCCGGAACAGACGCCAGGTTGAGGCGTGATAAAGACGAATTCCGCTCAGGTCACGATCGAGCTGTTGCTCTTGAAAGGCCTCTGCGTCTTCAGGCTCGATCAGGGGCGCCTGGTCATTCTGGAGGCCAACGATGCGATCGCGCATATCCTCGGCCAGATGTCTTGCGATACCCGGCAGCTCGACCTCAGACTCCTGCCCTCCGGGAGTTTCGAGCGTGAATCGAACGAGCTCGAAGGGCTTGAAATAGAACGGCTGGCCGATTTGAACAGTTTGAACTCTGGCGAAGCGAACGCGAAGCTCCTTCTTCTCGAAAAGACCCCTTCGAACACGGACCGCATCGTCCTCGATGCGAAATCTGAATCGGCGATGAAAGATCATCGCGCTGACCAGACCGAACAGCAGTGTCGCCAGACCCAGCAGGAGCAATTTCCAGGCATCCAGGAAATCGAACACGGCGACACCAAAACCGGCACCGGCAAAGATGAAGAGGTTCTCGCGAACAAACTTCTGAATCGAATTCAACAGCAGAAAGACCAGCGCCATGGGGGCCAGCTTGTGCCAGCCCGAGTCAGTCGGCACTTCGCCTGGGACGGACGCGCTCTCAGTCATCTGTGTTGGGCGATGATGCAGCAGGCGTTGCTTCCGGCTCGGCCGGTGCATCATCACGGATCTGTTCCAGCAGGTACTGGCGCACCTGACCCGCGGTTTCTGTCGTCAGGCCCTCCACTACGAGATCAGCGGACTGACCACCAGCAGTGAAGCATTTGACCCGCATCAGGTCAAAATAGCGCTCGACAGGACCCGACAGCGTTTCCACATGCTGGATGCGAGCGAAGGGCAAGATCACCTGCTTGCGGAAGATCACACCGGATTGGTAGATCAGATCGTATTCGCGCAGTGCCCAGCCGCGATGGCGCGCATCCAATCGTGCATAAAGCAAGGACCACAACATGATGACCGCACCAATTGCCATCGGGTATTTCGAGATATTGAATGCGACGAACGGCAGGTAGGGCGACAACAGTGCCATCAGGATAAAGATGCCCCAGAAAGCGATCGTGGTCGAAACCTTATGACGGAGATAGGCCGGAACCACCGGATTGAGTTCAGCATCTCGAAAATCCGGCAGTTCAGTCGCGGCGACCGGCTCGTTGCTGAACAGCTGCTCATCCTCGGTCAATGGCGAATGCGTTTCCATTCAAATCCCTTCTGCAAACACGATTTAAAGCATACGTCTGGGAAGCGTGTTTGGACCAGTGCCTTTTGTCACTGGCGCTTGATGATGCGCCCGCAGCGCCAGAGCAGATAATTGGCCGCTTTCCAGAAGCCCTTGAAAGCGGGATTGCGGGTCTGGCCGTGATGATAGCGGTAATAGATCTGCTGCACGATGGCAGCGAGTCGGAACAGCCCATAGACCTCGTAGAAGGCCCAGTTATCGGGCCCGAGACCAATCTTTTCACAATAATAATCAACAACCTGACGCCGAGTCATCATGCCGGGGATATGCGTGGGCTGGCGCCGGAACCCCTGCAGAAATCGGTCATCGTCAGCCTGCACCCAATAAGCCAGCGAATTCCCCAGATCCATCAGCGGATCGCCGAGCGTGGCCAACTCCCAGTCCAGCACGCCGATGATTTGCAGTGGATCATCTGCAGCCAGCACGATGTTATCGAAACGGTAGTCGCCGTGTATGACCCGGATACCCACTTCTTCGGGCACGTTGGCATCCAGCCAGCGCATCACCTTCTCGCCCCTGAGGACGTTCCAGGTCCGGGCGCGCCGGTAACGCTCTGACCAGCCGTTGATCTGGCGGCGGTTATAGCCGCTGCCCTTGCCCATGGATTGCAGGCCCGCCGCCTCAACATCCACGGAATGCAGCTCGATCAAGCCATCAATCGCGCGCTCACACAGGATGGCCGTCTCATTGGCCTCCAGCGTCATCCCCTTCGGCAGATTGGCCCGAAGGATGATGCCTTCGATGCGCTCCATCACGTAGAAGTCGCAGCCGATGACGGACTCGTCGGTGCACAGGGCCACCATCTCGGGCACCTTGGGATAGACCGCTTTCAGCGCCTTCTGAACGTCATGCTCGCGCACCATGTTGTGCGCGGATTTTGCCTTCGTGCCCGTCGGCGGCCGACGCAGGATCAGATCGCGATTGGCGTAGCGCAAGCGATAGGTCAGATTCGACGCTCCTTTGGAAAACTGCTCCACCTCCGGATGGCCTTCCAGTCCTTCGACTCTGGCCCTGAGCCACTGATCGACCGCATCAAGGTCAAAGCGGTCTTCGTCGCGCAGCGCGCGCGGCTGGTCAATCAACGAGTTGGAGGACATTGTTGGTAGACTTTGCGTGGCATGAACGGCGAGCATACCAAGTCACGAGACGAAAATTCGTCTTCCGAATCGCGCTATCGCCGCGCCAAGGCGATTGCGATGGACGCGCTGGAACAACCGATCGCGGCGCGCGCACTCTGGGCGCGTGAACAGTGCGCCCACGACGAGGCCCTGTGGTCTGAAGTCGAGTGGTTGA
>JBCDLQ010000308.1:0-4085 GCA_039414335.1 Pseudomonadota bacterium
GCCGTCCGCCAGGGCCTGCTCCAGATCGACGGGCGTACCGTCAATATCACTCGCCGAAAACGCGGGCGCCGGCCCCAAGGTCTGTTGGTCCATCCAGTAGGCGAAACCACTGACGATGCCGACAAGCAGAATCAGCTCAAAAAGCACGAGCCTCCGCGCCCGCACTCGCGACTGCTCTTTGTTCTTCGATTCGGTCGTCGATTCGGTGCCCTGACTAGTGTCTTCCATCGCAATTAGACTCGATCAGTTCAATGATTGGGTTGGCATCAGGCTGTTGACCGCAGTCGGACCAACGTCACCCAGACGCTGTAAGGCTTGACGAGTCCTTTGGATCAGACCTGTGTCGCCAATGGCCTGAGCGTATCGCAGCTGATTATCAAGAAGGCTTCTCATTTCCGGGATCTCGTTCCGATCCTGATAGGACGTCAGGGCAGCGCTAATCCGAGCCAGCCCTTCAGCCTGCTCTCCAACACTCAACAGCGCCAAGCCAGAATCGGCGTAGATACTCGGATGATGATCAGCATCGGTCGCGGCAACAGCTTCATTCATGGCGGCAAGCCCGACATCAACCTGTCCCTTGCTCATCTGGACCAGCCCGAGCATCACAAGCGCTTCCGGACGCAAGTCAGAATCGGACAATCCAATCAACAGTGCAACGGCAGGGTCGCTTTGACCCAGCGCAATCAGTGCTTCAGCCTGCGAGAGACGCAAGCGTTCCAATGAGGGTGCCTGACCTAGCTCACTTTCCGCCGCCCGCCAGGCGAGCAGTGCCGCCTGCGGCATGTTGCGATTGAGTTCAAGGCGCCCCAGGCGAGCACGAATCGCTCGCCGTCCCAACAACGCATCAGCGGCGCCATCCGGTGCCGTTTCCAACATCAGTCGCAGGGTCATGGGGTTGTTGATCTGCGCCAGATCAACGGCCTCGATAGCGCGCTCACGGGCAAGCCGCGCCGCATCAAGATCACCTGCCTGCTGATAAGCCAGTGTCGCAAAAAGGCCAAACTGAGCGGCCTCTTCCCGGTTCCACATCGCTGCTTGCTCCGACGCCCGAGCAAACAGGGGCGCAGCGGCTTCAGGGCGTCCTGCGGCGAGTGCAGCCGTCGCTCGCAGTCGCGTCAATTCCAGATTGGCCCAGGGACTGGGCGCCTCAGTCATGGGCGTAATTGCTCGGTCAGCAACCGCCGAAAATTCGCCGCGCTGCAGTTCAAGTAGAACGGCCGCGCGATCCGTCTGCCAGTCTTGATAGCGCTGGGGGCTGGCCAGGCGGTCGGCGACCAATTCGACCCAGCCTCCTGCGGCGGGGCGCGAAATCCAGTCTAGCCAGACGGCGACAACCTGCTGAATCTGAACCGGCTGATTGGGCGACAACACGGCCTGCTGCGCGCTGGACGGATACGTTCTGACGAGGTTCTCGACTCGGTCATTGCGCCCTGCAAGCAGCTGTTGCTGGACTTGCGCCACAAACAGCGGTGGCGTCAGTGGCGATCCGGTCGCGTTCCCGAGCACCAGTGATTCCCCATCGATTCGGAGCACCACACCTGAGCCACCTGATCCCTCATCGGCGCCTGAGTCGCGGTCCAATCGAGGCTGCGCTGCGCACCCCATGAGGGTCAGGGCGAAAGCCGCAGCCAGGGCTGCAATAGGCTTCACTACTGCCCCCCATTGTTGGCGTTGCGATTGAATGATGGCGCTGTTTCATAGCGGAACAGATCAAAGATCGAGCGATTGAAAGACGGCTGGCGATCTCTGAATACACCCCAATCATCGGCCTCTCCCGAAAACGGGGCATTGGGCCGATAGGGGTGAATACTAAGCGAGTCCAGGAGACTGCGGCTGATTTGATCGGTTTCGGTGGGCGTACTCAGGACATAGGGACGAACCAGCACGATGAGCTCGCTGCGGCTAATCACCGAAGCAGTTCGTCGGAACAGGAAACCCAGAAGTGGAATATCTCCCAGCAGGGGCACCTGGGTGCGCTGGTCGCTCTCCGTCTCTTCGATCAAGCCGCCAAAAGCCAGGAGCAGCCCGTCTCTGGCCACAATCGTCCCGCTCGCCGTCTGACTCTGGACCGTATCGATAGTCTGGGAAGCGAAGCCACCATCAACAGGCACCAAAATCGTCGCACCGTCTGCATTGATCTGGCTGGTCTCCTGCAGCAAGCGCAGGGTCACGGTGCGGTCCGCATTGATGTTTGCCGTGATCAACAGGTCAGTCCCCACATCGCGCAATTCCGTCAGCGGCGTGGCCGACAGGGTCGTTGTCGCGCCATCGCCCACGATGACCTGCGGTTCGCTGAAGCCAGTAACGAGCGGAACCTGTTCACCAGAAAAGATCCGGCTCACCTCGCCATTGGCCGTCAGGAGCACCGGTGACGCAAGAGACGTCACCTTGCCCTTGGTCTGGAGCAGTTGCAGTCGCGCTTGGAAGTTGTCAGAGACGGTCTGAAAGACGCCAGCCGACAGATTGATGCCATCACCTCCCGGAAAAATCGAACCATTTGGCACCGGCAGGATTTCACCCTGGCTGAACACACCCGACTCATCGCCGCTCCCGAAGCCGAAGTCGAAGCTGGCGTCCAGCCCGTCGTTCAAATCGACGCGAAGAACTCGAACTTCGAGGAGCACAAGGGGTGTGGGCACGTCAAGACGTTCAATGACCTCTCTGATATCCGCCATCATTCGTTCGTCGCCGGACCGCACTACAATCCGATTCAGGCGCTGGACTGCGGTAACGTAGGTCGGCGTAAATCGCGTCGCAACGCGCTGCGCTGCGAGCGCCGCATCCTGCCCACCCAACTGGGCTTCGGCAATGGCACGGGCCTCTTGCGGCGTGAGTTCCGGCAGATCCTCAACCACGAAATCCTCAGGCCGCTGGTCGGCAAAATTTCCGCCTTGCTGGTTTCGGTTCAGACGGTTGCCGCCGAGTCGACCGCCGAGATTAGCCACCGTTGTCCTGTTGTTGCCGATCTCGCTGAGACCGCGGCTTCGTCCTTCGAGCACTTCGAAGCGTCGGAAACGGTTCTGCAGTTCCTCCAGCGTCTGGTCATCATTCTCATTTTCCTCGGTCACGATCACCTGGTCACCGAAGGTATCGCCAATCACCCGCACGACATCTCTAGCGTTCGGGTACAGCAAGGTGAACACTTCCGTTTGAGTCTCGCGAAAATCAGCCAGTTCACCGCTGATGTCTTCGGCCGTAGCGAGGAAGAAGATCTCCCGATCTTCCTGCCGACGCGTGACCAAACCTTGAGACACGGCGATCGCGCTGAGCGCACCCTCCAAATCGAGGTTTCGCAGCGTAATGGTCACGCGCTCGTCGGTCATGCTCTGGGAAACAACGACATTGGCATTCATGACGCGGCCCAGTTCGTTGGCAACGCGGCTCAGGGGTACATCGACGAAGCGCGCAAGACGAAGCAGGTCCGGGTTGTTCGGATCGGCATTGATGGTGACAATCCCACGCGGCGTCCTCGAGCCGTTGGCAGAATCCAAAGCAAGGTTGCGAAGTTCGTCCGATGGCACGGTTGGATCTGACTGGGCATGGGCGTAGGGCGCTCCCGCAAGAGCGAATGCGGCGACAGTCAGAACAGAAAAGATAAAGCGGGTCATAGGGCAGCTCCGTACAGGGCCATCATGAATGCAATATAGACATAGCCGACGATGCCACCCACAACGAGGATGACGGCGACTTCAACAATGCTGGACAGCGCCTTGATCAGCGCTTCGAGGCGTTGCTCGTGAAACTCAGCGCAGGCGATGAGCGTCTCGTCCAGATTTCCAGAGCGCTCACCAACTGCCACCATATTGCCAAGCATCGGCGTAAAGGTTTTCGGCACCGACAAGGCCGGTGCCAGCGAACCACCGCTGATGACGTTTTTTCTCGCATCAGCAATGACCACCGCGAGACGGCGATTCCGGTGGAGCTCCTGGCAGGTTCGCAGCGCCTCAATGATCGTCACTCCACTGGCGACAAGAAAGGCAAAGGAGCGACTGAAGGAAGCGGTTGCGCTGGTCCGCAAAATAAAACCGATCAAAGGCACGCGGAGCACGACCGTGTCGATCAAAAGCCGACCCACCGGCGCCGCA
>JBCDLQ010000309.1:0-4082 GCA_039414335.1 Pseudomonadota bacterium
CCATTGGATCGACGATGCGGAACGGATCGGCCTGATCATGGGCGCGGCGATCCATGACACGGCGCAGGTCACCGCCGCTGCTGCCCTCTATGAACAGGGATGGAGCGGCACCGGCACGCTGGATGCAGCCACGGTCACGAAACTGCTGCGCAATAGTCTGATGCTGCTCGTCATTCCTGGCCTCATCTGGGTCGCTCAACGCAACACGGAAACGGGCAGCACGCGCGTCCCCTTTCCCCTGTTCATTCTCGGCTTCATCGCCCTGTGCGGCGTACGCACCCTCGGCGACATGGTCTTCGGGGAAGATCAGGCCATCTGGAACGGCGTGATCCAGCTGGCCGGAAAACTCAGCGTCTTCGCTTTTGCCATGGCCATGGCAGCCAATGCCCTGACGATCCGCTACGCTGATCTGCGCGTGCCGGGATGGCGCCCGGCGGCAGCCGCTCTGGTCTCTGCCATGCTGATTCTCGCACTCGCCATCGCGTTCACCTGATTCGCCAAATTCGGGCCCAAAGCCGCTACCATCAGGACTTTGGTCAGGGCAGTACACGATGGCTCTAATTGCACACAAGTTTGGCGGCTCGTCATTGGCCGATGCGCGCTGTATTTCGCATGTTGCCGATCTGCTGCTGACGCGCGATGAAGACGCGCAAGTCGTGGTCGTGTCGGCCATGGCCGGCGTGACCAATGAGCTGATAGCCCTCACTCAGGACGCAGCGAGCCAGCGCAGCGGCTGGCGCGAGCGCCTGGCCAGCCTGCACCAGCGCCATCTCGACACAGCCGATGCGCTCTGCAACGACCACGCTTGCTGCGAACCCCTAAAGGAATCCCTGAGCCAGCGCTTTGGCCTGCTCGAACAACTGCTCGACAGCCTGGTCCTGATGCGTTCGGCGCCGACGGAAGCCGTCGAGCTCATTTCAGGCTTGGGAGAAGTCTGCTGTGCCGAGCTATTGTCCGGACGCCTGCACGCCCTGAATCAACAGGCTAAATTTCTCGATGCGCGGGAGGTCCTGCGCGTGCGGCCCACGGCGCTGATGGTGGCCGTTGACTGGGACGCGAGTCAACCTCGCGTCGACGCCTTTCGCGCCGCGCACCCGAGCCCGCGCTATGTGATCACTGGCTTTGTCTGTCGTCGAAACGACGGCCGCATCTCAACGCTGGGCCGGAATGGTTCGGACTATTCAGCGACCATCTTCGGCCGCCTGTTTGGCGCCAAAGAGATCCATATCTGGACCAACGTCGACGGCCTGCTGTCAGCAGATCCGAGCCAGGTCCCTGACGCCTTCCTGCTCGATCAGCTGTCCTACCGCGAGGCCTTCGAACTGGCCTACTTCGGTGCCCGCGTCATTCATCCCCAGGCGCTCACACCGGCCCTGGAATCCGGCCTGCCCGTCTGGGTGCGCAACACCTTCAACCCCGACTGCCCGGGCACCCGTATCGACGAAGTCGGTCATCCCGAGCCACCGGTCAAGGGACTGTCCGGCATGTCGGACATGACCCTGGTCACGATCGAAGGAGCCGGCATGATCGGCGTGCCTGGCACCGCCGAGCGCGTGTTCTCGGCGCTGCACGCCAAGTCGATCTCCGTGGCGATGATTTCTCAGGGCTCGTCAGAGCATTCGATCTGCCTGGCGGTCCCCGGCGACCAGGCCGAAGAGGCCTGCCTGGAGCTCGATGACGTGTTCGAGCGCGAGCTGCGTCACGGCCAGATCCAGCGCATCTACACCCTGCCCCATATCCGCCTGCTGGCCATCGTCGGTGACGGCATGACCGGACGACCCGGTGTCGCCGCCCGCCTGTTCGCCTCACTGGCTCGCGCCAACGTCAACGTGCGTGCCATTGCCCAGGGCGCGTCCGAGCGCAACATTACCGTCGCCGTGGATGAAGACCAGGCCGAACGGGCCCTGCGCGCGGTGCACGCCGGCTTCTACCTGTCGGAACAAACGATTGCTCTGGCCCTGATCGGGCCCGGCCAGGTCGGTCGAGAACTGCTCGCCCAGCTGGCGGAGGCAGCGGAACGACTGAAGCACGAAACGCAGTTGGACCTGCGCCTCTTTGCCCTAGCCAGCTCCAGGCGCATGCGCTTGTTCCCCAACTCGGCCACCAGCGATACCCTCGACCTGCCCCTGACCGATGACGATGCACCGCTGAACCTGAACACGCTCGTCGACCACCTGGACCAGCAACATCTACCCCACGCCGCCATCATCGACTGCACGGCCAGCGATGCGGTCGCCGATCACTACGAGCGCTGGCTGGCCCGCGGCATCCATGTGATTACCCCGAACAAGCACGCCGGCAGCGGCGATTCGGAACGGCATCAAGCGATTCGTGCCGCGCGCCGACAGGGGCTGAGCTCCTGGCGCTACGAAGCCACGGTCGGCGCCGGCCTGCCCGTCATCCAGACCCTTCGCGACCTGATCGATACGGGCGATCGCGTCCAGCGCATCGAAGGCATCTTCTCCGGCACCCTGGCCTATCTGTTCAATCGCTACGAGGCTGGCATGTCCTTTGCCGACCTGGTCCGCGAAGCCCAGCAGGCCGGCTATACGGAGCCCGATCCCCGCGACGACCTGTCTGGCACGGACGTGGCCCGCAAGCTGGTGATCCTGGGTCGGGAAATGGGTCTGGACATCGGCCTGGATCAGGTCAACATCGAATCGCTGGCGCCTGCCAGCCTGGATGAGGCCGACGTGGCGGGCTTCCTCGACGGCCTGAAGGCCCACGACGACACCATGGCGCAGCGCCTGGCCGAGGCCGACGCCAAAGGCGAAGTCCTACGGTTCGTTGCACGTCTGGACGCCAACGGCCACGCCGAAGTCGCCCTGAAATCGCTGCCGGGTGATCATCCCTTCGCCCACCTGGCGCTGACCGATAACGTAGTGGCCTTCACCACCGATCGCTACTGCGACAACCCGCTGATCGTTCAAGGCCCGGGTGCCGGCCCCGCCGTCACCGCCGCCGGCGTCTTCGCCGATCTGCTGCGCGTGGCCTCGAATCTGGGGGCTCGCCTGTGAGCGACGCTGGACGCAAACGAGCCAGCGCCTTCTCCCCGGCCAGCGTCGGCAACGTCGGCGTCGGCTTTGACCTCCTCGGCCACGCAATCGACGGCCCGGGCGATACGGTTACTGCCCGTAGAATCGACACACCGAGGGTGGTGATCGAGTCCATCGAGGGCGTGATCACGGAACTGCCTTCAGCACCGGACCGCAACACGGCCGGGCGAGCGGTGATCGCCCTGCTCGCTACCTTGAAAGCTGATTTCGGCGTTGCCCTGAATATCAAGAAAGGCATTCCTTTAGGTTCAGGATTAGGTGGCTCAGCTGCCTCCGCCACCGCCGCAGTGGTGGCCACGAACGCCTTGCTGGATCAACCGCTGCCCGTCGAGGATCTCTATCCCTTTGCGCTTGCCGGCGAATCGGTAGCCAGCGGCTCGGCCCACGGCGACAACGTCGGCCCCCAGCTGCTCGGCGGCCTGGTGCTGGCCACGCTGGAACGTCTGATCGCCATCCCCGTACCGGACGGCCTCTGGTCGACGGTGGTCCACCCGAACCATATCGTGGAAACCCGCCGCGCTCGGGAAAGCCTGAAAGCCCCCTTCGACATCAACACCATCGTCCAGCAGAACACCCTGCTGGCCCAATTCCTCGTAGGTTGTCAGACCGGAGACCTGGATCTGATTCGGGCAGGACTGGGCGACGTGCTGGTCGAGCCCCGACGATCACCTCTGATCCCAGGCTTCGATCAGGTCAAGCAAGCCGCCCTGGATCACGGCGCCCTCGGTGCTTCAATCTCGGGTGCCGGCCCCAGCGTCTTCGGTTGGTTCGACAAGCGCGACAAAGCCGAAGCCGCCCGCCTGTCCATGATCGAGGCCTTCGCCCAGTCGGACCTGCCCGCCCAAGGCTGGGTCAGTCCGGTGAATTCATCGGGTGCGCGACTGCTGGATGCCTGAGCCCAGCAAACACAGTCTTGACTTCCAGATTTACTTGATCTAATTTTTCCGGAAATCCTTTAAAGGCATATTTGTATTTAGATCATTTTGCTTTGCTTGGTTATTAGCGCTCTCTGCGACGAGCAGCTTC
>JBCDLQ010000310.1:0-4082 GCA_039414335.1 Pseudomonadota bacterium
CCTGGGTGGGCACGAGACACCAGGGTCGCAAAACACTGAAGTAAGGCTTGATCTCCGAGCGATGGATCAGGTTTCGGGAGCAAGCAGCCCGACAGGAGACAGTATGTGCTGGAAGCCGCGGCACGAGAGCGAACCGGACAGCTCCTTCTCAGAGAGAATCGCTGATCAGGACGCCAGCACCACGCGGTTTCGCCCTGACTTCTTGGCTTCAATCAATGCGCGATCGGCCCGATCAATCAAGGACTCTGCCGATTCAGGCGACTTCCACAGGGCCAGCCCCATGCTCACGGTCGGCGATGGGACTTCGAAGCCGTCTTCATCCAGCACGATGACTTCTTCCTCAAAGGAAGCTCTGACCGCCTGGCAGGCAGCGCGAGCCTCGTCCAGCCCCCAACCGCTGAGCACCGCCGTGAACTCCTCACCGCCATAGCGGGCGACGAAACCGTGCTCGATGAAGCGCTTTTCCAGGCGCTGGGCCAAGGTGTGCAGCGCCGAATCGCCCGCCAGATGGCCATGGCGATCATTGAAGGCCTTGAAACCGTCCACATCGATCATCGCCAGACACAGCGGCTTCTTGAGCAAACCGGCTTCGGTCAGTTCACGATTCAGGCGCGTATCGAGCCAGGCGCGATTGCGAATCCCGGTCAGATCGTCCTGGCTAGAGAGCAACAGCAGCTTGCGCGTCTGATAAACGCAGGCCAGTGCCAGCAGGGTAGCAACGATGATGAGGATCAGACGCGAGATTTGGTCGCCCCAAGTGAGGTAGCCGTAAATGAACGGCGCCCATCGAGGATCGTTGAGATCGCCGTAGCGCGTGGCGCCAAAAAGAATGCAGGCGTATTGAGCCAGGGCCAGCAGGCCCGCCATCAGACAAACCCTGGAGTCTGCTCGAAGGGCGGTTGCGGCAATGGAGATGAGATACAACTCCCAGACCACGCGACTGTTGACGGCCACGTGGGGAAAGCCCTGGATGAGAAACAGGCCCAGCACGATTGAGATCGACGTGATATCGAGTGCGGCCGACAAAAAACGCCAGCGCGTATTACTACCTTCTCGGCGCGCCTTTCTCAGCAGCAGGATTGCAAAGAGAAGGGCCAGCAATGAAACGATCGCCCCCGTGACCACTTCATGCTGAGGCGCGCCGCTGAGCCAGGCGACCGGGGGCGTCAGGCAAATCAGCATGACCGCAATCAAGCGAATCCGGGCGACCAACACCTCACCGACGGCACCGGCCTCCAACAACAGGTCGTCAGGCGGACTGAATTGCTGTTTAAGCGTCTGAGCCAGGCTCATGGGACCTGGCCACTCTCAAGGCGGCTTCGCAAGATGTTTTCCCTTTCAAGGCAGAACTGCTGCGCCATCGAGTCTATCGATATCGGAAGGGAAATGCAGGTCAGCTGCTCCCTGAGTCCTATGGCGCTCGGTCCAGTGCCAGTCGAAAACCATCGCCACTTTCTCGGTACGTCCGGTGATGATGGGCGCGCAAGCCGCTGCGAAGTTCATCACCGCTGTTGAGCCAGGAACCTCCCTTCAGAACGATCTCCTCACAGGGTTCCTGGTCGTTCCAACAATCGTCTACAAACTCCCAAACATTACCCTGCATATCGTAGAGACCCCAAGCATTCGGTGGGAATGACTTGACGGGCAGTGATCCGACGACCGCACCACACTCACCGCTCATGTAGCCAAAACGCGCCGACTGGCAATCAAAGCCCTGGGCCCATGGCGTCGGGCCAGAAGCACCCGCTTGGGCGGCATATTGCCATTCCGCTTCCGTCGGCAGGCGGTAGGGACGCCCCGTTTCAGTTCTCAACCAGGGCAGAAAGGAACCCTGAAAATCGTCGTAGCTCACCTCGATCACGGGCCGCTGACCACGACCCCAACCGTTGTCGCCACCGTGAATGGTGTTGTCGGGACAAGCGCCCGCTGCCTGGCAACGTTCATAAAGCGCCCAGGTGACTTCCGTTTCCGCGAGGTAAAAGGAGGCAACGGCGGTTTCCTCCGATCCCGGCAAGGCACCGTTCAGCAACCATGAGGCTGATGATCGGGATTCAACCGAGTCGTTCACGGAGCCGGCGGGTAGGGCTCTCATCCGCCAGCTGACCCCATGAACTTCGTCCAGGAGATCCTGTGAAGCGACCGTCGTGGGAAGCGAGAAAAAAGCCACCGTTGTAATCACGAGACCGACTGCAAGGAGCGATTGATTCATGCCTCAATCGACTGCAATTCTGTTGGTTGGTTCAGGGAACGCAGACTGAAAGACATGGTAACAAACGGCTGCCGCCGCTAAACGCTTGCCTGTTCAGAAACGAACCCGATCACTCATGACTTGCAACGCTCGCTTCGAAACTCCATTTGATGGTGGATGGCGTCACCAACTGAAACCTCTCCCGGCCTGATTGCTCAGTTCCGTCCCTTATTGACCTACGGTCGGCGAGCTTTGGCGCTGGTGTGGGCGACCAGTAAGGTACTGACCTTCGTGTTGGCAGGGCTGACCCTGGTGGCCGGTTTGCTGCCGGCAGGGATCGCCTGGGTCGGGAAGCTGCTGGTCGACAGTGTCGTCCTGGCCATCGAACTCGGGGAAATGACCGACGAGATCTGGCTGTGGCTGGGGCTCGAAGCGCTGCTCGTGGCCACGATGGCCGCCACTCAGACGGCCTTGGGCATTGCCAACAGCTTGCTCAGGGCACAGTTGGGCCAGCGCGTCAACGTGATGATCCTGGAGAAGGCCCAGACGCTCGAACTCGCTCAACTAGAAGATGCGGAGTTTTATGATCGCCTGACCCGTGCCCGTCGGGAGGCCTCTTCCCGCCCACTGGCGCTGGTCCAGAAAACCTTCGGCGTGATTCAGAACGGCATCGCCATCCTGAGCTTCAGCGGTCTGCTGCTGGCCTTCTCGCCGTGGGCGGTTCTGCTCCTGGTGCTCGGCGGGCTGCCCGCCTTTTTTGTCGAGGCAAGGTTCGCCAGCCAAGCGTTTCGCCTGTTTCGCTGGCGCTCGCCGGAGTCTCGCGAAATGATGTACCTGGAAACGGTGCTGGCTCGAGATGACTACACGAAAGAAGTCAAGCTCTATCACCTGGCACCTACTCTGTTGGAGCGCTATCGAGCGATTTTTCGCAAGCTGTTCAAGGAAGACCGCGCACTCACGATTCGTCGCGGTTGGTGGGCCTTTGGCCTCGGTCTGTTAGGCACTACCGCGCTCTACTTCGCTTTCGCCTGGGTTGTTCTCACCACCGTTGCGGGGCAGCTTTCCCTGGGTGAAATGACGATGTACATGATGGTCTTCAAGCAAGGCCAATCAGCGGTGAGTGCCAGCCTGACGTCGATCAATGGTATGTATGAAGATCACCTCTATTTGTCCAGCCTGTACGAATTTCTCGAGCTACCCGCGTCGCCGCGTCGCGGTCATTTGACCGAAGGCAGCCAACCCAGCGCCGGACTGGAAATTACCAACGTGAGCTTTTCCTACCCAGGCACTGATCGGCGGGTTTTGCGTGACATCAATCTGAACATCGAACCCGGCAGCTCGCTGGCCCTGGTCGGCGAGAATGGCTCGGGCAAGACCACTCTGACCAAGCTCATCGCCGACCTCTACGAAATCGACGGTGGCGACATCAAGTTCCAAGGGACTTCACTCAGAGAGTGGGACGCGCGTGAAATTCAGGATCGAATCGGTGTCATCTTCCAGGATTTTGCACGCTATCAGTGGCTCGTGGGCCACAACATCGGTGCGGGCGACATTGACGGCTTCCAGAACCCCGAGCGCTGGCGCGAAGCCGCCGAGAAAGGCCTTGCGGACAGCTTTGTGGAAACGCTGCCTTCCGGCTACGAAACGCAACTGGGCCGCTGGTTCAAGGACGGTCAGGAACTATCTGGCGGTCAGTGGCAGAAGATCGCCTTAGCCCGAGCCTTTATGCGCTCACGCGCGGATATCCTGATTCTGGATGAGCCCACCTCGGCGATGGATGCGCAGGCCGAAACCGATGTCTTCGAACACCTCCAGGACCAAGCTGAGGACCAGATCCTGATCCTGATCTCCCACCGCTTTTCCACCGTGCGAAGAGCCGACAAGATCGCCGTCA
>JBCDLQ010000311.1:0-4078 GCA_039414335.1 Pseudomonadota bacterium
GATTGGCGAGTTGGGCCTCGACTGATTTATCATTAACCGTTTGAACGATTGGCCGCCTTGAGGCGGTGGAAACTCAGAGGACATCATGGCAGTAGAACTCTACGACGAACATGAACAGGGCGAACGCGTTCGCTCGTGGATGAAGGAATACGGTACATCGATCGTGATGGGCCTGGCGCTGGCAGTCGCAGGCGTCTTTGGTTACGGCACGTGGCAGGCTTCCCAGGAGGCGACGGCCAATCTGGCGGCCGAATACTACGCAGTGATTCAGGACGAGCTCAGTGAGGATCGCCTCGATGTGGCCGAGGAGCAGTTCCAGGCCATGAACGAAGCGGTCGGCGACAGTGCCTATGCAGGACTGGCCAGTCTGGTGATGGCCGGTGCCTACGTTGAAGACGGTCGTCTGGACCCGGCTGCTGATCTCTACCGCCAGGTCCTGGCCAATCCGGAAATGAGCTCGGTGCATCCGATGACCAGGACTCGCCTGGCGCGCCTGCTGCATGCCCAGGGCGACGATGCGGGTTCTCTGGCGCTCGTTAGCGGTGAGGCACCGGAAGGTTTTCGGGGTGCCTGGGCTGAACTGCGTGGCGACGTGCTGATGTCTCAGGGAGAGATGGAGCAGGCTCGCGTGGCTTACCAGGAAGCGATTGACAATCAGGTCGGGCAGGGCATGGGTGCGAGCCTGCTGCAGATCAAACTGGACGCGACGGGCCCAGGTCTCGACGACGAGGACGCTTCGTGAAAACAGGCGTCCGCATCGGGCTGCTAACGCTCGTGCTGCTCACCCTGAGCGGTTGCCAGACCCTCACGGGATGGTTCTCCAGCGACGATGACGTGCTACCGCCAGCTGAGCTCGTCGATTTCAGCCCGACGATCACGTTCAACAAACGGTGGTCGGTCAATGCCGGAGACGGTCAGGACGAACGCTTGGGCGTGGTTCGACCCTTCCACGCAGATGGCGAGATCTGGGTTGCCGATCACGAAGGGCAGATCAGCGCCTTTGCGGCTGACTCGGGTCGTGAGATTCGCCGCTTCGAAACGGACCTGTCCCTGTCCGGCGGACCGGCGGTCTACGATGACCTGGTGCTGGTGGGTACCTTCAACGGCCAGCTGGTTGCGCTGGATCGTGAGACGGGTTCCGAACGCTGGCGTGCGCGCCTGTCGTCGGAGCTGTTGTCCTTTCCCGTGCTCCACGATGGCATCGTTGTCGCCCGCTGTATTGACGGACGGACCTTCGGCTTCGATCGGGCCGATGGCACTCGCCTGTGGGTCTTCGACCGCTCCATTCCGCTGCTGACCCTCCGGGGCAACAGCGACCCGCTGGCTCGCGCCGGGCAGATCTATCTGGGCTACGACGACGGCACGGTCGTGGGTCTGGATGTCGCCACGGGCGGTCTGAACTGGGAACAGCGCGTCAGTATCCCCGAAGGCCGTACGGAGCTCGAGCGCCTTGCCGACATCGACGGTCCCATGGCGATCGTCGGCACCGATCTGTACGTGACGACCTACGCTGGACGTCTGGCGTCACTCGCCGGGGAGTCGGGCCGTATTCTTTGGGTCAAGGACCTGGCGTCATTCAGTGGCCTGAGCCTGCAGCGGACGCAACTTGCCGCTGTCGATTCCGACGACACGATCTGGATGGTCGATCGCCGCAACGGGTCCACCCTGTGGTCCGATGAGCGGCTGGTTCGCCGTGAACTGACGCGCCCGGCGTTCCTTGGCGACATCGTCACGGTGGTTGACTTCGAAGGGTATCTCCATGGCTTCAATGCCGAGGACGGGTCCTACGCAGGTCGCGTTCGAGCGACTCGAGAGCGCCCGGCCGCAGCACCGTTGGTCGTTGGAAACACGCTCTACCTGCTGGATCAAAATGGCACCCTGAGCGCCTGGTCTGTCAGCCGCTAACAGGCGGCACGCGTTGTCATGGCCGGTTTGCCCATTGTTGCAATCGTCGGGCGTCCCAACGTCGGGAAATCGACCCTGTTCAATGCGTTGACCCGGACACGCGACGCGCTCGTTGCCGATTTCCCGGGTGTCACCCGTGATCGGATCTACGGCCGAGCCCAGCTTGGCGAGCGGGGTGTGATCCTGATTGATACGGGCGGCCTGGAAGATGCCGCTGATGAGGTCCAGACGGGTGCTCAGCGGCAGACGCGCCTGGCCGTCGAAGAGGCTGACGTCATCCTGTTCGTGACCGATGCGCGGGCCGCTATCACGCCCGATGACATGGAGATCAGCCGCTGGCTGCGTAGTCTGAACAAGCCGTTGGTCCATACGGTCAACAAGATCGATGGCCTGTCCGAGGCCCAATCCATGGCCGATGCGGCGGAACTCGGTCTGGGTGAACCCAGTCTGATCGCGGCCAGCCATCGACGGGGCGTCGAGGTGCTCGGGCGCGAGGTTGAAACTGTCCTGCCAGCCGCCGAACCGATTGCGCCAAGGCCAGAAGGCGTCATCCAGCTGGCGCTGATCGGCCGACCGAATGCCGGCAAGTCCACTTTGCTCAATCGTCTCGTTGGAGAAGAGCGCGCGCTCGCAACGCCGGTCGCGGGAACGACTCGAGACCCCATCCATGCTGACGTGGAGCGTGACGGTCTCAAGCTGCATTTGGTCGATACGGCGGGAATCCGCCGTCGTCGCGGCAGCCACGAGGGCATCGAACGATTCAGCACGATCAAGGCACTGCAGGCAATCGAGCAGGCCCAGGTCGTCGTGCTGGTCGTTGATTCGGTCGATGGCGTTACGGAACAGGACGCGCGTCTGGCAGGCCACGTCATCGACTCGGGTCGCGCCTTTATCGTATTGCTGAACAAGTGGGATGCGCTGGACGAACGAGAGCGCCACAAGCTACTCGTGGCCATGGCGGAGCGCATGGACTTCGCTCGCTTTGCACCGGTCGTGACCGCTTCAGCCCTGCACGGCAGCGGTCTGGGGGAGCTGACCGATGCGATCGGCCACGTCTATGAGCGCGCGACGCAGGAGTTTTCGACCTCAGCGCTAACGCGCAGCCTCCGGCGGGCTGTCGAAGCCCATCCGCCTCCAGGGTCGAAGCGGGTCACGCCGAAACTGCGCTACGCCCATAGCGGCGGCGTCTTCCCGACCCGATTCATCATTCACGGCAATCGGACGGCGCACGTGGCTGAACAGTATCGACGCTATCTGATTAACAGCTTTCGCAAGCAGTACGATCTGACGGGCATTCCCGTCAGACTGATCTTCAAGGATTCGGAAAATCCCTACGCGGGACGCAAGAACAAGCTCACTCCTCGCCAGCTGCAGAAGCGCAAGCGCCTCAAGCAGCTGGGTCGGCGAAAGAAGTCCCGGAAGTGAACGTCTGAAGCGCTCTGGTCGCCTTACAGCGACCAGGACTGGAGATTACGGGTGATCTGATGGGTGACCGCAGGATCGTCTGGCGGCGTCTGTGCTGGCCAATGCTCGATCAGTCCACCCTTGCGGCTGAACAGATACTTGTGGAAGTTCCAGCGCGGTAGCACGTCACCGCCATATTCCTGGGCTAGATCCTTGAACATCGGATGCGAGTTGATCCCGATGCAGGAGTATTTGGCGGTCATCGGAAAACTGATCTGGTACTCGTTTTGAACGAACTCGGTAATTTCCTCTTCTGTGCCGGGTTCCTGTCCGCCGAAGTCATTGCAAGGCATTCCGATCACGACGAGGCCGGATTGATTGAAATCCTGGTAAATCTGCTGGAGTTTTGCGTAATGACTGGTGAAGCCGCATTCGGAGGCCGTATTCACGAACAGGATCGGCTGATTCCGGAAACGCTCCATGGGCATGGGGCCGCCGACCAGTGCAGCGAAATTGTAATTGTAGATGTTCATCCTTGATCGAATTCCCGCAAATGACGTGCTCTCAATCCTACCCGCTTGCCGTTACAATGTCGCCCCAGTGATGAGCTCCAGTGCAAAAATTCTTGACGGCCGACAGGTCGCTGATCGCCTGATCGCCAACGTCCGCAAGGCCGTGGATGCGGAAGTCGCGCGCGGTGGGCGCGCGCCGGGCCTGGGCGTGGTTGGGGTGGGCGATGATCCCGCCTCCGAGGGTTATGTCAACAATA
>JBCDLQ010000312.1:0-4028 GCA_039414335.1 Pseudomonadota bacterium
AAGCGGTTGAAAAACTTGCTCCTGCATCACATCCCGAAATGACAATCGACTGGCTTGGCCCATGCTCGCACCGAGTAGGACTGTGCCGAGGGAGAAGTATTCGAAAGCTGTGCCAGGCTCGAATCGCGGAGCGCTGCCATCGAACACGGTCAACGCATCCCGGACGTCGGGAAACTCCGTTCGAAGGGCGGCGGTTCGATACAGGCCGAGCAGATCATTGTTCTCGCCGGAGCGACTCAGCCTGCTTTCGAATCCACGCCACAGTTCGGTTTGAAACGCTCGAACAGCGAGCCCCACGGCCGCCCGCAATCACCAGGGTGTCCAGCCCGCGGACGTCAGCCAGTCATTGCTGGGGAACGATCTGAACGCCGCTCGATAACGTCACCGATTGGCCATCTTCAGATAGAACGACCAGGTCGTAGCGACGAGCGGTAACGATCTGTTCATTGGCCGTCTGGAAAGCTTCCAGGGGACCAAGTAGGTCCAGCGCCTGCAAGTCATCGAAGGCCAGAAAGCCGACTCGGATTGTGTTTGTCTGTGCCATGCGCCATTTATGGCACAGAACACGATGTCATTCCGGATGATCAGACCTCATTTCTGGACATCCGGATACTGATCTATGGGTCGTGCATGAAGGCCGCGCCGTTCTCAGCGGGCGCTGGCCGAACTGATACCAGACACTCAATAACCGGCCGCCTGCCCATCCTTGCGCACTTCCGTCGCCCCTCGGAGCGTGCCAAACTCCGGATCCAGCATGATGGCCTGATAGCCGCCATAGGGTCCCAGGGCCTGCTGGATACGGTGGCCCTTCATCATCAGGGCGCGAACCGTATCGTAGGAGAAGCCCGACTCGAGGTTCAGGATGCCACCGTCGGTCATCTGCAGGTTCTGACCCGTCGGCTCGGTCGAGCCGCGGTGGTGGATACGCGGCGCATCGCCGGCCTCCTGCAGGCCCATGCCGAAGTCGACGAGGTTCATCACGATCTGGGCGTGGCCCTGGGGCTGCATGCCGCCGCCCATCAGGCCGAAGCTGACCCAGGGCTCGCCGTCCTTGGTGATGAAGGCCGGAATAATCGTGGTGAAGGGCCGCTTGCCGGGCTCGAAGCTGTTCGGATGACCTTCCTTGAGCACGAACATCTCTCCACGGTCCTGGAGGAGGAAACCCAGACCCGGCGGGGTCATGCCGGAGCCCATGCCGCGGTAATTCGACTGGATCAGGGACACCATGTTGCCCTGACTGTCGGCGGTCGTCAGGTAGATCGTATCGCCGTCATCGAGTGAGCGCGTGCCCGGCTCGACAGCGCGTGCCGCGCGATCCATATCGATCAACTCGCGACGCTGGTCCGCATACTCCTTGCTGATCAGCCAATCGACGTCGATATCGGCAAACTCCGGATCGGCATAGAAGCGGGCGCGATCTTCGAAGGCCAGCTTTTTGGCTTCCGTGAACAGGTGCACGTGCTCCGGCGAGCCGAAACCATAGGAGGCGATGTCATAGCCTTCCAGAATGTTGAGAATCTGCAGCGCGGCAATGCCCTGGCCGTTCGGCGGCAGCTCCCAGACGTCGTAACCCCGATAGTTGGCGCTGACCGGCTCGACCCAGTTGCCTTCGTGGGCGGCCATGTCTTCATAGCTCAGGAAACCGCCGTTCTCAGCGATGTACTCGCCGATCGTGCGAGCGATTTCACCCTTGTAGAAGGCATCGCTACCGCCCTCGGCGATGGCCTGCAGCGTATTGCCCAGGTAAGGATTTCGCCAGATCTCACCTTCGCGCGGCGCTCGGCCATCGATGGTGAACTGCTCCGTAAAACCGGGAAACTGCGACAGGATTGGCACGGAACGATTCCAGTAGTAGGCAATGACTTCGGAAACCGGGAAACCGTCATTGGCATAGTCGATGGCAGGCTGCAGCACATCCGCCATCGGCATCTCGCCAAAACGCTCGTGCAGCGCGAACCAACCATCTACCGTACCCGGTACTGAAACGGGCAGCGGACCATGCGGCGGGATGGACTCGTATCCGTTCTCGATGAACCAGTCCAGGGTCAGCGACTGGGGCGACCGACCCGAACCGTTGTAGCCATAGAGCTGTTCGGACTCAGCGTCCCAGATAATGGCGAAGAAGTCACCGCCGATGCCGTTGCCAGTCGGCTCCATCAGGCCGATCGCGGCATTGGCCGCAATCGCCGCATCGATGGCATTGCCGCCGTCACGCAGCACCTGCAGGCCAACCTGCGTGGCCAGGGGCTGCGAGGTGGCCACCATGCCATTGGCGGCAATCACGTCCGGCCGCGAGGCGTGCGTGGCTCCGGTGACGCGGTCGTAGCTAGCCACGGGTGATGTCCAGGCCATGATCAGCGCGAGGGCCAAAAGGATAAAAACTCGAAGGGTCATGCGAGGTGCTCCCATTGAACAGGTTCATCAACATGGCGCGAAGGATAGCAGTCGCTTGTGGAGAGGGTGATCGACACGCGCTCCTGGCGTGGCCCTAGACCGTACCTTGTGTTCAACAGGCCTTGGAAAGCCGTCGTGCGTCGCAGGCCTTCGACAGTAACGGGATCAAACCTTGTCCGGCGACTGCGTCACTTCGCGGTAGGCCATCGAAACGGCGGAAATCGTGAACACGACCATCAGGTTCGACAGCAATACAAACGCCAGCGCGTTCCAGATACTGGCTCCCAGCGTCGTGAGGAGCAGCGGAACGCCGAGCAACAAGGGAAAGGCAACGACAACAACAAACAGTTGCCATTGGTGCTTTGCCGATAGTCGCCATGCAAGCTTCAGGCTCGTTCGATCACCCACCGCAATCGCGGGAAACAGCAGTGAAAACCGGGTGGCAATGAACAGCAGGCAGACCCAGGCTCCGGCGGCCATGGCAAACGGTGGCAATAATGACAGCAACAGCACGACGACTGACGTTGAAGCGATCATCAGCAGGAGCAGTAGCACCCAATGCAAAAAGAAACTGGATTCTCTCGCGGTCCACCGTGTGAGCCCCCAAGGTCCCACCGAACCTCGCCCGAGCAAGACCAATCGATGAGTCGTCACCGCTACCACCGTGTAGATCAAACAGTCAACGATGGTTGCCAAAAGGTTCAACAGGCCCAGATCCGACCTATAGGCCATCGACAAATCGAAAACCACGTAGGCAGCCAGAGGCCAGGCCAGCGCCCTGAGAAATCGAGTGCGAAGGGCCCAGACGCTGTAGAACGCCGCAAACAACACGAATCCTAGCCTCAGCCCCCCCGCCGGCACCTGCATCCGCTCCGGAGCTTATTCAGCCGGGCGCTTGCGCGCGAGATAGGCGCCCAGAAGACTCGTCGGGAGATAGGCCAACAGCAGATCGACGACGATGAACCAGTGCGGCCCTCCGATCATGCTGGCCGCCGCGATTCCGCCGGCCAGGAAAAACACGCCGATGAACAGGGCCATCGCCATAGGACGGGAAGCGGCAAATCGTGCGGCGATATAGGCACCGAACAGTGTGCCGAGCGCATGAGCAAGGAAGGGGAACAGGAAGTTGAGCGGCGAGAACTGAACCATGCCCTTCCGAAGACTCTCCATTGAAGAGACGTCGACACCTTCAGGCAGCGGAATCAAAAGGGGACCCAGATTGACCAGCGATAGGTTGACCAGGCTGCCAAGGACCACGCCGGCTAAGACAGCAATGACATTTCTTGCGATTGGATGCATCCAGCTTGCTCCCTTTTGACCCTCGATCTTAGCTCATTCCTTCAGATTCGAAGACGATCCACTCAAACTGGACACACTCTACTATTCGGGCTCTTCTTCAAATCGATCATTGAACACGGGATCGACGGGAATGAGGCGGGTCACGATGCTGTCGTAGACTCCGACTTCAGCAAACCAGGTGAACGAGACCAGGTTGGTCATTTCGGTGAATTCGATGATCTGGACACCGAAATTGGGGCTATTGAGGCAGCAGATGCCGTCCGTCATCACGTTCTGCTGGACAAAGCTGCCGTCCTCTCGAAACCCCGTGAAAAAAAGATTCTGTGAACCGACGG
>JBCDLQ010000313.1:0-4022 GCA_039414335.1 Pseudomonadota bacterium
CCTTTGTTGTATGTGATGAGTTGCCTTTTTCGCGCTAACGACTAGCGTTACGCATTCCGAGAGGCGCTGGAGTATTGACGCGCTAGTGTTTCTCTCGATGGAAACAAGCTGCCTCTCGACCGTTCATGGCGTCTCACTTCTAAAACGGTCTCTGAATATCAAGGGCCCGGCGACCTGAATCTCGCGCTCGGAGGCGGCATCGTCAGCTTCAATGAACCGCAGACGAATCTCATAGAAGCCTTCGGTCAGTGGTCCGCTGTCCAGGGTCGCCAGGACGGCTTCTTCCGTTGGATTGCTTAGAGTGGCCAGCAATGCAGGGACGCCGGTGCTCGCAGGAATGAGTTCAAGTTCGGCTTCCGGGAAAGGATTCAGTGTGCCCATGCTGTCTCGGGCTCGGACACTTCCGATGATGTCGATCGATTGGCCGGAGAGCGTGATGTCCGATGCCGGGGAGGACAAGGACACTTCGAACAGCTCGCCATTGCCGACGATTTGCGGGGCCAGCGCCATGGGGCTGTCGGCCAGAAAAGAGCGGCCATCTCCTCCGGTCGTCATTGTCTGATTGAATAAGGTTCTCGTGGCATTCAGTGTTGCCAGATTCAGCGTTTCCTGTTCGACGACGCTGTCTTGAATAGACAATTGACCTCCGATGACTTCGACGCGGCCACGGCGCAGCGTCGAACCACTGATGCTGACCTCGCTCGCACCGGCTACGGTCACGTTAACGAGTTCCGAGTCGGCTTCGACGGTTAACTGCGAGTCCGCCAGAGGACTCAGGGACCAACCCAGCAAGGTAGTGGAAGTCAAGTTGATCGTGCGATCTGTCAGTCCGATTGGAGACTCGTCAGGCGGCAGCTGGACCGTCTCCGTCAGCTCACCGGTCAGTTCGACGACCGTGTTGGCATCAGGATCTGCATTCGTCAGATTCAGGGTGCTGGATGGCAGCGTAATGAACTGCCAGCTGAAGAGCTGGCTGTTGCTGATTGACAGTCCCGGTGCGCCTGCCGAGCTGTAGGTCGTTGCGGGATGGCTTCCCGAGAAGCAACCACTGGTCAAGTCGCAGGCTTCAGGCAGGTCATCGAGCGTGGCTGTGCTGCCTTCACAGAGGGTCAGGCCCGCAGAAATAAAGCTGCTGTCGGTCATCGAGAGACTGGCGCTGGGCGTCACCGTGGTTTCGAAGATCCCACTGCTGTTACTGATGTCGGCAACCGCGCTGTCCAACACCTGCAGCCACAGCGGTCCATTACCCAGGTTCAGGCTCGCCGAGCCTGAAGTGGTACCCCGCAGCACCGAGTTGCCCCGCATGAACTGAAGCAGCTGCGCCGTCGGCGCTGTCGTCGATCCCGTGAAGATTTCAGCATTGTTCCAGCGGACCTGACTGTTGTCCGCCGCCCAGAAGAGATGCTCGAAGGTGAAATCCTGATTGATCCGCAGCGCAGTGTTGTCCACGATCAGCTGGGCGTCATCACAGAGGATGATGCTGGCATCAATTGCAACCTCGGAACTACTGTCTCCAGCAATCACCAGCTGAGCAGTGTCGACAACCCAGATGATGGGTTGGAACAAGGAGCTTGGGATGCCGGGAGACCACGACGATCCGGCGGGCAGGGTGATCGTGCTGTTACCGCCGATGGCCCACGCTTCCTGCGTGGCCGGTGAAGCCGTATCGATATCAGACTGTGTCAACAAAGGGAGTTCGCTGACATCGGGTCGAAACTGGCAGAACAGGGCGGCTTGCTTGGGAGCGCACTGCGTGATCTCCGAGCTTTGAGCCCATGAGTATGAACCGGGGAACCACCATCCACATCCCAGCAGGATCCACGGCAACAGGCGAGTGTTCAGGGACGAAGAATTCATTGAGGCTCCTTCCATTGTTTGACGCAACACAACCCAGTCTGCACTTGACCTCTGAATGGCGGACTGAGCTGACTCCCCAACGCTTGAGCGTTAATGAAGGTGTAGCCGGTGATACTCTACCTTGAACTCGCCGAACACCGTCTTTCTGAGCTCGGGCGTAAAGCTTATCAAGGGAGTCACTCTTCAATTGAATCGTAAATCCGTTGGAATTGATGCCATGGCCTTCCACGGGCCCGAGTGCTACGTGGATATGGAGGACCTGGCGCGCGCCCGCGGCGTGGCACCAGAGAAATTCACCCTGGGAATCGGGCAGCGTCAGATGGCGGTCGCGACGCCCTGCGAGGATACGGTCACCATGGCCGCTCTGGCCGGACGCAAGGCGCTGGCCGACTTCGATATCGACCCGGAAGAGATTGGCACGCTGATCGTCGGTACGGAGACCGGAGTCGATCACAGCAAGCCCGTCGCCGTCTACGTCCACGAGCTGCTGGGGCTGCCGTCCACCTGTCGCACCTTCGAAACCAAGCACGCCTGCTATGGCGCCATGGCGGGGCTGACTTCGGCTACAGACTGGATCCTGGCGGGACGGGCTCGGGGTCGCAAGGCGTTGATCATTGCCTCCGATATCGCGCGCTATGGCATCGGTACGCCGGGCGAGCCGACTCAGGGCGCGGGTGCCGTGGCTATGGTGGTCTCACCAGATCCGCGGCTGCTGACCTTCGAAACCGATCTGGAGGGCGATTACACGCGCCAGGTCATGGACTTCTGGCGTCCGCTCTACTCCAAGTACGCCTTTGCCGACGGGCACTATTCCATCGAGTGCTATCTCGATGCCCTGTCGTCCTGCTGGCGTGATGCTGCGCGCACGGCGGGGGATCAGTCTGCCGCCTTCGCCATGTCGCAGCTGAACGCCTGCTTCTACCATGTACCCTTCACAAAGATGGCCAAGAAGGCACACCATCGCCACTGGGAAGTCGAGCTGGGCCAGGCCATCGAGCCGGATACGCCGCGTGCTGCAGAAGTGGCGTCCAGCTACAAGTGCCGGGTTGAGCCCTGGCTGTCCCTGAATGCGGTGGTCGGCAATATCTACACTGGATCGCTGTTCCTCTCGGTCATGGACTATCTGAGGCAACTGCAGAGCCCATGGGAAGGCCGTCCGGTCAGCCTGTTCTCCTACGGCAGTGGCTGCGGTGCGGCGTTTTCCGTCGCGCGGGTGGCCGAGGGTGCTGCAGCCTTTAGAACCGCCGTCGACCCAATCGAACACCTGGCCAGCCGCCGTCGCCTGACCATCGAGGAATACGAAGCCCTTTGCAAGGCCAGCGAGGAGGCCGATCAGAACGAGAACAGTCAGGCCGATCCTGATCGCTGGGGCCTGAGCGGTGGACTGCACTACGTGGGCACTGTGGATCACCAGCGGTGCTATTCCGAACACAAGCGTTGAACGCTGGCTTGCGCATTTCACTGAGGAATCGAAGATGAAGGGAATCTTGGCAGGGGTTTCAATAATGGCCGTAGCCGTTCTGCTCTCCTCCAAGCTGCAGAGCCAGCCCCTTCCCGCGCGGACGATGGCACAGACCCTTCCGGTCCTGATCGGCCAATACAACTGCTAGCGCTTCCAGGGCTTTGTGAAATTTTGGGAAGACCAGAAGGGCTACGGTTTTATCGCGCGTGATGTTGGGGAGGACGTCTTCGTCCACTACTCAGCCATTGTGGATGGCAGTCGGAGCCTCACGCGTGGGCTTCGCGTCGAGTTCTGCGTAACGCGAGATTCCGGAAGTAATGCGGCAACTCTTGTCGTCGGACTCTGAGCAGTAATCTGGGCCGCTGACGGTCGCGTATGCCAACGTGATCGGCGATGGACCGGGGTCTTTCCGAGGCCTTTCACTCTCCTTAGTTCTTCGTCGGCGGTCTCAGGGGGGGGCGCTGTTCACGACTGCCATCGTCTCGGCCATCCTCTTTCTGCAGCGCTGCAACCCGTCCATGGGCTGGCGGGTCTAGGGCGCCTGACGTCGATCATTCGATCGACATCATGACCTCTTCGCTCATGCAGCGCGCCTCGAAACCCGCTTCGCGCTCACTGTCGATCAGGTAACCCATCTCGAAGCGGTGCACGCCTGAATCGTTTTCGGCGATGGCCTGGCAGGCAAAGCCGTCTGTGGCCTCCG
>JBCDLQ010000314.1:0-4020 GCA_039414335.1 Pseudomonadota bacterium
GGCACGATCGGGCAGTCCAGGATCCATCACGGCTTCGACGCTCTGACAGGCCGCACCAGCCGCCAGGGCAGCAGCGCGCAGGCTGCCGGGGCCCATATGCGTGTCCTCGTCGAGCGCCAGGTGTTGGCCTTCCGCATTCAATGCGCTGAGGCGGTCGAGATAGTCGGCACCATGGGCGCGATCCAGTTGCTCGCGTGTCACGGGCTGCGCATCCAGCATCCGGAAATCACTGAGCTGTTCGATGCCGCGCAAGGCGGCTTCGAGGCGGGCTGGTCGTTCCGGGTGGCCGTCGGGCGGACTGTGTTCGAGGCAGTCGCTATGACTGAATACGGTAAGCGTCATTTCGATCGTTTCCGTCTCAGCGCTCGCGCTCGTGGTCCCACAGGACCTCGCCGGCCCCGGAGGCGCGAGCCACGGAGCGGGCGATCACGAACAGCAGGTCAGACAATCGATTGAGATAGCGGATGACAGGCTCGTTGACCGGTTCCTGACGGGCCAGGGTGATGACGCGGCGCTCGGCGCGCCGACAGAGCGTCCGGGCGAGGTGGGCGGTGGCTGCGGCTACGGTTCCCCCGGGGAGGATGAAATCCTTCAGGGGCGGCAGCTTCTCGTTGAGCCGATCCAGTTCCTTCTCGAGTCGATCGATATGACGGTCGGCGATCAGCGTGAGATTCGGCATGCACAGCTCTCCACCCAGATCGAAGAGGTCGTGCTGTATGTCCAGCAGCACGGCCTCCAGATCCGAATCATCGAGATGGGCAATCAGCAGGCCGATTGTGCTGTTGAGCTCGTCGGCGGTACCGTAGGCTTCGACTCGCAGCGAATCCTTCTGGGTTCGAGAGCCGTCGCCCAAGCCCGTTGTGCCGTCGTCGCCGGTCCGCGTGTAGATCTTGGAAAGTCGATTGCCCATCTCGTTTGTTGCTTGTCCTTAGTCGGTTGCGGTTTCGCCGGCGGCATCATCGTCCATCAACGTGACGATGGCCGCAGGCAGTTCGAAGTTGTCGCCTGCCGGTTCACCAATTTCCAAAGCATCAACGATCAGCTGCTGCTGCTGGCCCATCGTCGTGACATTGGTGGTTGACGGAAGCTTCAGTTCAACGCCATTGCTTTCAAAGGTCTTGTACTCGGCGAAAACCGTCGTGGTTTCCATCATCCCCATGGGGGATTCGACGGTGGCCTCAGAAGCCAACAGCAGGCCCGTGTCAACCGCATAGCAGTCGCTGGTTTCACGTCCGGATTTCCACACCACATCGACCTTGTAGCAGGACTCGCCATTGTATTCGGCTGTCCCCACCGTTTGCATGCTTTCGACATACTCTTCGCTTCGAGCCAGGGCGCCGGGCTCATTCGCTTCGATCTGCATGTCGAGCTCGGCACTGGTGATCAGGCGCGGGCCCATGAAGGGATCGACCGACCAGGCCATGCCGTCCTTGTAGCCGGAGCGAATGCTGCCCAGACCAGGCAGTTCGATTTCCATGAAGCGTTCGGTCGGCGTGCGGGAATAGAGCACCATTTCGCCTTCCATGCCGGCAGCCGGCATGACGAAGCGACCGCGCATGGTGGCGTCCATGGACTGCATCATGGCGTCCATGCCGCCCACGGCTTCGACATAGCCATCGACGAGGCTTCGTGCATCCGGCAGTTCCGTATCGGCAAAGCTCAGGCTGCTGCCGAAGGCCAATGCGGCAGTGGGCAGGACGGTATTCAGATTCAGGTTTTTCATGAGACTTCTCCTTATGAAGGTCATGGGATCGGTCGGTGACCGACGTGAGTTGAACTGTGGGCTAGACGGCGTCGTCGTCGAGTGGATGGGGCTCGGTCCAGGCCACGATGGCGGTTGGCAGCGTGACGAAAAGGAACAAGCCCAGCCAGAAACACACGAGGAACAGGGGCATGGCCTCCGGGCTGACTGAGAGGCCCAGGCCGTCACCCCAGGTCCGATGCAATCGGGCGACGAGCATACCGCCGACAAAGCCGACCGGGAATGAGAGGGTCCAGTAGGCAATGCGATGGGCATGGTCGCGGCGAGCGCGTTCGCGTTCATCGACGGCACTGTTCATTGAGTTGGCGAGGCTTCGAGTCTTGATCTCGAGTGCGACGCCGACACAGAACATGATCACGGCGAGTCCGACCAGGACGAATTCAGGCACCGCTGGCCCCTCGAGCTTTGCCAGCGCGAACATGGCAATGCCAATCACGACGTTGCCCATGATCAGAACACGATTCATTGTGCGTTCTCCTCAGCAGTGGGGTTGCGCAGCCAGGCGACGGCCGCCTGGAAGACCGGATCGCCGCCGGCCAGAATGGCGTCACGATCGGCCGTGATGACTTCATCGGGCTGGACACCAACCCCTTCAATCCGGCGACCTTCGCCATCGATATAGTCCGCGAAGGCGTACATCAGGCGGTCGCCGTTGGCCAGCGGCAACATATTGGCCGGTAGGGCCATGCCGGGTGAGTGCGTGCCGAAGACGCGCGCGCGTCCCAGGGCCTGCATGCCGGAGGTGAACATTTCCGAGGTGCTGGCCGACAGGGAATCGATCAGGATCGCCACGGGGCCGTCGAAGGGCGTCAGACGCGTACCGTCGTCTGCCACCCGACGGGGGAAGCTGCGGAAATCGATCCGTCCATCGGCGCGCATCAGCTGGCCCAGCAACACGGGCTCGCTGACCAGGTGCGAGGTCAGGGGCATCATGGTGGTCAGGACACCACCGAGGTTGCCGCGCAGGTCGATGACCAGACCCTGGCAAGCGAAGAGTTCATCTCGCGAGGCCATGAAACGATCCATCAGGTCCGGTACCCAGGTCGTGAAGCGCAAGCTGCCAACGCATTCGTCACCGTCGCCGACCACCGTAGCCTGGTAGCTGAAGGGCAGGCCGGGCAGGTTGCCAATTCGCACGATGCTGACTTCCTCATCGCCAGTCCGGGCTGTCACCTGACGTTCCTCACCTTCCGCGTTGCGCAAGGTGAGGACCAGTTCTTCGCCCTGCTGCGGGAAGCCAATGCGGCCATTGGCGGAAGCCTCCAGAATCAGTTCCGCGCGTTCGCGGGCTTCCTGCTCTTCAGTTTCCAGCGTGTCTTCAATCAATTCGGTCAGGGATTGCTCTCCGATGGCAGTCAACTCCCAGCCGGGCTCGATCAAATCTTCATTCGCTTCGCCGACTCGATCGACAATCAGCGCACCGTCGATCAGACGCACACCCAAACCGGTGGACAGGTTTGGCGCTTCCGCCGACGCGCCATCGCCGTCTTCGGAAGCGGGAACGCCCGTTGGTGGCAGCACGTTGAAATGTGATTCGCCGACGCCCTCAAGCATGCGGTTCAGCAGGCTGCGAAGTTCGGTCGTGCTGGCCGAGGCCGCCTGCGGCCGCAGTTCTTCTCGCGTCGTGATCCAGTCCGCTTCGATGCGTTCATAGTCGAAGTACTGGGTTCGAACCTGATCCCAGACCTGATCGAAGGTTTCGAGTTGGATCTCAGCCTGATCCGCTTCGGGCTGCGAGTGGCCGTCCATCGCCTCCACGGCGGTGGGGCCCAGTGCCACGAGCATGACGCCGATGATCGTGTTGTCGCGTACGAACTCCCAGGTTGTCTCGATGGAGCGTTGGACGAAGTTCAATGCCAGATCAATCATCGGGCTTCTCCTCGTGGTGATGGCCATAGACCTCGGCCGTCAACGGCTCGAAGGGCAGGCGTGAAAAGATGGCTTCGATGGGCAGGTCGAAGTATTCGCTCAGGCGCATGGCCAGATCGAGGCTGGGGCTGTAGTCACGGCGCTCCAGGTAGCCGATGGTCTGGTAATTGACCCCGACGGCATCGGCCAAGGCCTGACGACTCAAGCCCCGCTCGGCGCGGAGCACGGTCAGCCGGTTGAAGATCGGCTTGTTGTCTGCTTTTGACTTTCTTGGGCTCATGGACTACAGAGTATTGTAAATATACAACAATGTCAAGCAAAAACCATACAAACTGTTTGTTGAACGCCGATGATGCATAATCAGCGGCGCGCTGCTGCAGCGCCGCGAA
>JBCDLQ010000315.1:0-4010 GCA_039414335.1 Pseudomonadota bacterium
ATAGTGGGAAAGGTCGACGCCGGATCCATTGACGACCGTATCTGGCGTTCTTTCGCCCAGTAATCCCTCGCGCCGGAAAACTGATTGATCATCCGGGTTCTGAAAGACTACGCCGGAAGCATCCGTCAAGGCTCGGCGATAAAGTCTCCTTACCAGGCGTCCAATCAGCTGCTGTCGCCTCCCCGATTGACCAAAGCCGTATCCGAGGCCGGTGATCAGTGCAAAAAAGCGGGATGAAACGCTCGAACCCTGACACGCCAGGCCCGTGTAGATCACAGGTTTAGCCGTATAGGCCACGACGACATCCGGTCTGAAATCCTTCAGGATCAGTTTGAGCGCACGGAAGGTCTGGAGGTCCCGCAGTGGGTTCAGCCCGGCCCGTGCTAGCGGATAAGACCGATACTCGACACCCAAACGAGCCAGGCCTTCAATGATCTCGGAATCCGCATCAGGCGCCGCTGCGAGCACTTCATGGCCCAGACTGGCGAGACGCGCCAGCAGGGGCCCACGAAAATTCAGCAGGGAGGGCGCGTAGCCACCAACAATCAACACCCGCATGTGGCTCTACCGACAACCTTGAGGATGGCCTGCCAATCGGATCAGATCAACCCGTCCACATGACGATGTTCGATAGCGTGATGCATCAACGGCAGCTTCATGAGCAAGGCCTTCATGCCTTCGACATCCAGGCGTTCCGTATTCGCCGAGTTGTAGTCTTCAACTTCGCTGACCTCCGACTCGCCAACATCCGTATAGGCCTGATAGTTGAGATCCCTGAAATCGGGCTTGATCTGGAAGTAGCGGCCAACCTCGCGCGAGTGAACGCGTTCTTCGCGGTTGAGCAGCGTTTCGTGCTTCTTCTCACCGTGGCGAGTTCCGATGATCTGGACGGGGTGCTCCGGGACTTCCAACAGTTCGCAAATCGCCTTCGCCAGCACATCCAACGTCGCTGCGGGCGCCTTCTGCACGAAGATGTCACCAGGCTCGCCCGTCTCGAAGGCAAACAGCACCAAATCAACCGCATCATCCAGCGTCATCATGAAGCGTGTCATTGATGGATCAGTGATCGTGATGGGCTTGCCCGCCAGGACCTGCGAAACGAACAGCGGGATGACCGAGCCACGCGAGGCCATGACGTTGCCATAGCGTGTTCCACAGATCACCGTTTCAGACCCGAGCGCATTACGCGCCTTGGCGACGAACACCTTTTCCATCAGTGCCTTGGACATCCCCATGGCATTGACGGGATAAACCGCCTTGTCCGTGCTCAAACAAATCAGGCGTTGCACGCCACAGCGAATTGCCGCCTCCGCGACATTCTCAACCCCATAGATGTTGGTCTTGACAGCCTCCATGGGATGGAATTCGCAGGAAGGCACCTGCTTCAGCGCCGCTGCGTTGAAGACGTGATCCACCCCCCGCATCGCTGCCATCACGCTGTCGCGATCGCGCACGTCACCGATAAAGAAGCGCAGCTTTGGATTGTTGTAGTGACGACGTGCGTCATCTTGCTTTTTCTCGTCACGGGAAAGAATACGAATCTCTTCGACATCCGTTTCCAGAAAGCGACGCAGCACGGCATTTCCAAAGGAACCCGTCCCGCCGGTAATCAGCAATTTCTTGTTTTCAAACACGCTCTAGACCTCATTCAAATTCTTCAGCCCATTCCACCAGACCCGGTCTTCGTTCGGCAAGACAAGTCACATCAGCGCGAAAATACTCGACCAACGCTGCTCGACTTGATCGATCAAGAACCGTCTTCGGGTTTACGGAAGTCGCCGGCAGTTGTCGCGCCAGTCTCGACAGAGCGCCACCGACGTACCGTGGCACTATGCCGGGCCTGATCTCCTTGCGCACTCTCCCGGAGTGGAATCGATACTTCAGCAGATTGGAGGGCCGCAAGAACAGTGCACGAGCATAGCTGTAGCTGCCCCTGTTCTTCCAACTGGAACCAGTCTGTTCCATCTCAAACGGCTCCAGACCCAGAAATTCACAAATCAGTTCATGGACAACGCTGGGCTGTTGAGCGATCCGCTGATGCGAAAGCGCAAGAATCCGCTCCTGACCCCAGAGCCTTTCGATAGTCTCCAAGTGATCCGAGTAGAGCCCGTAGTGCAACAAGGACAGACCCGCTGGATGACGGAGGAAATAATCGTCATTGAACATCGAGCAAACGGCCCTATTGATGTTTCGCACGGGTATCTTCCCGCTGTTCATCAAATGGAAATATGCGGAAACGAAGCGATCGATCGGATTCCTTAGAATAACGAGCAGCTTGGTTTGTGGCGCGTGCCGATGAAGTCGTCGCATGGCAAGGGTATTGGGGAACAAGTCAGGACGCTTGATTCCAGCTAGGCAATCACCCTTGGAGCGAACGAAGCTGAGCTGTGACTCGAATCGCCCATGCTCATAGTCGGGGGACTCAAAGCACGCCACCTCTCCCATTGGCATCATGACGCCGGGGTGCGAATGCAAGAAGTGCTGGACCGAAGTCGTCGCGGACTTCTGCACGCCAATCACAGCGAAATCCAGATCTTCAGTCACGTGATGCGCTCTGAGAACTCATCGGGAATATTCTTTTTCACGGCAGAACATGCAGATTGGAAGACGGAAATCTAGGTCTCGCGCGATTCCCTCATCCTGAGAAGAGCAAATCGGATTCCTGCCAACGGTCGAGACAGTCCGGATCAAGGTCTTTTCTTCCACACAGATTCATTCACAAAAGAAGTGTAGGAATGCAATACCCGGACAATCTTTGATGAGACATTGTCGACACAATAGTCCGGGACGATGGACAAAAGCCTATCTTGACCTCGAGGCTGGTCATCGAGTATTGCGATGGCTTGTACAACACGCTCCGCGTTCATTCCGGTCATCATGACTGACGCCTCCTCCATGCCTTCTGGACGCTCATGGGTCGTTCGGATGTTGATGGCCGGGAAATTCAGGATGGAACTCTCTTCAGTAATCGTTCCACTGTCGGACAGTACGACCCGCGCTGATTTCTGAAGTGCTACATAGTCAGGAAAGCCAAAAGGCTTCATCTGTCTTACGCAGGCATCCAGCTTTGCGCCACTGCGCTTGATCTTCTTTTGCGTTCGAGGATGAGCTGAGAGGACGATCGGCATTCCATAGCGTTTGCCTAGTGAGTTCAAAAGGCCAATCAAGCGATCAAACTGCTCGTCCGATTCGATATTCTCCTCGCGATGCGCACTGACGAGGAAGTAGCGCTCTGACTCAAGTTCTAGGTCAGTCAGGATTTCGGACTGCTCGATCAATGGAGCATAGTGATCAAGCACCTCCTTCATCGGACTTCCTGTGACGATCACTCGCTGTGCATCAAGGCCCTCCGCCAGAAGGTACTGTCGAGCAATCTGACTGTAGGGAAGATTGATGTCCGCCGTATGATCGACAATCCGTCGGTTGATCTCTTCCGGAACTCTCATATCGAAGCAACGATTACCCGCCTCCATATGAAAAGTCGGGATTTTCAGACGTTTCGCACTGATGATAGCCAGACAGGAGTTTGTATCTCCCAGCACCAGGACAGCATCGGGCTGCAATTCTGTGAGCACTCGAGACGATGCAGCGATGACATTACCGATTGTCTCTGCGGCCGTTTCTCCAGCTGCCTCGAGATAGACGTCTGGTGCGCGCAAAGACAACTCGTCGAAGAATACGCCGTTGAGTTCATAGTCATAGTTTTGACCCGAATGGATGACCGTGTGATCACAATACTGATCAAGCGTCGACATCACTCGAGACAAACGAATGATCTCGGGTCTCGTTCCAACGATCGTGGCCACTTTCAGTTTTTTAGCCTGCACGGTGCTAGCTCCTCAGTCAATCTCACTGGCAATCGTATCGGGCCTATCCGGGTCGAAGCACTCACTGGCCCAGAGCATGACAATCAATTCCTCATCACCCATATTGCTGATGTCATGCGCCCAACCAGGAACGGTTTCAACCACACAGGGTTGCTCGGAAGACACTTCCAGGGTGTGTTGCTC
>JBCDLQ010000316.1:0-3991 GCA_039414335.1 Pseudomonadota bacterium
ATGCCGAGTGCGAACACCCCCAGGAAGAACAGGCCAGTCCAGCAGATGAAGTAGAAGATCGAGTAGGGCAGCATGGTGGCGATCAGTGTGCCGATACCGAACTTCTTGTCATAGCGCGTCGCCCAGGCCAGGATCAGACCGAAGTAGCTCATCATCGGGGTGATGATGTTGGTCGTCGAGTCTCCGATTCGATAGGCGCCCTGGATGACCTCCGGCGAGTAGCCGATGATCATCAGCATGGGCACGAAGATCGGTGCGGTGACCGCCCACTGGGCCGAGGCCGACCCCAGGCTCAGGTTGACCAGGCCGCACATGGCGATGAACAGCACGAACACGATCGGCCCGGTCAGGCCCACGGACTGGAGGAAGTCCGCGCCCGTGACGGCGGTGATCAGGCCCAGATTGGTCCAGCCGAAGAAGGCGACGAACTGGGCGGCGAAGAACACGAGAACCACGTACAGCCCCAGCGTGGAAATCGCCGAGGCCATGCCGTCGATCACGTCACGATCGTTGCGCATGGTGCCGGCGACGCGCCCGTAGGCGAATCCCGTCACCAGGAAGAAGATGAAGATCCAGGCCACAATGGAGCGGAAGAAGGGGCCCGATGAGGCGAGGAAACCCTGGCCAGCGGCGGCCGGGTCGCGCAGCACGCCGTTTTCCGGCAGGACCAGGACGGCGATCAGGCCGAGAACGGCGATCAGTCCGATCAAGGCGGACACGAGGCCGCGTTTTTCCTTGGTGGTTAGCGGCTGCATCTTCGAGTCATCGAGCACGGCCGGATCCGCTCGCGTGTCGTCATAGGCGCCCAGCTTGGGTTCGACGATGAAGATCGTGACGAGGGAACCAACGATCGTGATCATGAAGGTGCTCATGATCATGAAGTACCAGTTGGCTGTGGCGAACACTTCGTACTGAGGGTCAATCAGGCGGGCGGCCTCCTGGGTGATCCCGGCCAGCAGCGGATCGATCGTGCCGAGCAAGAGGTTGGCCGAATAGCCGCCTGAAACGCCGGCAAAGGCCGCAGCCATGCCGGCCAGCGGATGCCGACCCAGGGCCAGGAAGATGGCGCCGGCCAGCGGCACCAGGACCACATAGCCCATTTCCGAGGCCGTATTCGAAATCACGCCGGCGAAGACCACAGCGACCGTGACCAGATGCTTGGGCGCGTTCATCACGATGCCGCGCACCATGGCAGACAGCAGGCCGGATTTCTCGGCCACACCGACGCCCAGCATGGCGACCAGCACCACGCCCAGGGGCGCGAAGTTGACGAAGTTCCTGACCAGGTTGCCGAAGATCATCCGCACGCCTTCTGCATTCATCAGGCTGACGGCCGAGATCATCGTGCCTTCGGCCACGCCGGGGCGGGGGTCTTCGACGGCGACGCCGAGCCAGCCGAACAGACCGGAGACCAGCACCATGGCAAAGGCCAGCAGGGCGAACAGCGTGACCGGGTGGGGCAGCAAGTTGCCCAGCCATTCAACCGTGTCGAGGAAACGAGTAAACCAGTTGCGTCGCGCCGCTTCGGGCGCCGGAGAAGAAGATGTGCTCAAGAGAGGACTCGCAATAGTGGGCCGCAAACAGCCCAGGATGATAGCAAATGCCCGGCGCCGACCCCGAGCTTCAGGGCCGGTGCAGCTTGAGCATTCATTGCTGGATCAGACTCGATCGGCGCGACGGCGCAGATAGTTGAGCAGGTCGACGCGGGTGATCAGGCCAAGGAAGTCGTCACCGTCCATGACGATGGCGACGTGGTCACGATTGAAGATCGGCAGTAGCGCGTCGATGTCGTCGGTGCGCTGAACCGACTCCAGATCGCTGACCATGGCCGAGTGCACGGGGCGCGCGAATCGCGATTCATCTTCGTAGACCGCCAGCAGGACGTCGGACTCGTCGATGATGCCGACGATGCGGCCGTCCTTCATGACCGGCAGCTGGGAAATGTCGTAGAGCATCATGCGCTTGTAGGCGTTGGCCAGCGTTTCGTCCTGACCGACGGTGACCGCATCACGGCTGGCCATGGGACGGGCGATCAGATCACGCAGATCACCGAAATTGCTGCCCTCAAGCAGACCGTGCTCGCGCATCCAGAAGTCGTTGTAGACCTTGGAGAGGTAGCGGTTGCCGGTGTCGCAGACCATCGACAGGACCTTCTTCGGTTCGGTCTGCTCGCGGCAGTAGCGTAGGGCCGCGGCGACCAGGGTGCCCGTGGACGACCCCCCCATCAGTCCCTCGCGCTTGAGCAGTTCGCGGGCGGTCAGAAAGCTCTCGCGGTCGGAAATGGCGTAGGCCTTGCTGACCCGAGTGAAGTCGCTGATCGAGGGCAGGAAATCCTCTCCGATGCCTTCGACCAGCCAGCCGCCCGCATCATCGCGCACGTGTCCCGTGGCGATGTAGTCAGCGAGGATCGAACCTTCCGGGTCGGCCAGGACCAGCTCGAGATCAGGTGCGGCTTGGGCGAAATAGCGCGAGAGCCCGGTGATGGTGCCGCTGGAGCCCACGCCGACGACCATCGCATCCAGGTCGCCACCCATCTGACGCAAGACCTCGGGTCCGGTCATCGACTCATGGGCGCTGGGATTGTCCGGATTGCCGAATTGATTGATGAAGTAGCTGCCTTCCGTTTTTTCGGCAATCGTGGCGGCGAGGTCCTGGTAGTACTCGGGATGCCCTTTGCCGACGTCGGAACGGGTGATCACCACTTCGGCCCCCATCGCCTTGAGATTGGAAATCTTTTCCCGGCTCATCTTGTCGGGGATGACCAGAATCAGGCGATAGCCCTTCTGCGCGGCGACCAGGGCCAGGCCCAGACCCGTATTGCCGGCGGTGCCCTCGACCAGGGTGGCGCCGGGCTTGAGTTCGCCTCGGCGCTCGGCTTCTTCGATCATCTTGAGCGCGATGCGATCCTTGATCGAGCCGCCGGGATTATTGGCTTCGAGTTTCAGATACAGCTCGCAGGGACCCGTATCCAGGTGATTGACGCGAACGATCGGCGTGTCGCCGATCAGCTCCAGTACGTTGTTGTAAACCGACATGTCCAAGACTTCATCGTGACTCTGGGGACCGCACCTTAGCCCATGGCTGCGGGCGCGGCAAGGTGGGTTCGCAGGGGGCGGTCCAGCATGCAAAAGGCCGGAAACCGATGGGTCGGTCTCCGGCCTCTTGAGGATGATTGGTTTTGGTGGATCAGCTGTGTTTCAGGCCGTCTGGGCGCTATCCATCAGGCGGGCAAGTTGATCCTTGATCGACAACTTTTCCCGTTTCAGCGTGCTCAATGCCAGGTCTTCAATGGGCGCTGTCCCGTTTTCGGCAGCCGTTACACGTTTCTCGAGCTGTTGATGTTTGTTGTACATCCGACGAAAGTTGGCGTCGCTTTTGAGCAGTGTTTCCATTTTTTCCTGACGATGTTCAAACATGGGCGTACTCCTTCCTGTTGTGCAAAGACACCTGCACGAGCAGTCCTCGCTCGATGGCGATCGCTGGGCAGGTGTGATGAGGATCGGGGATTGATAGACCCCGAGAATTGGGGCGATGGGCAAAAGTGCTGAACCAAATTGGGGTGTGAGCTTTGAAAGCCCGAGGGGATTGCGATGACTCGCAGGGTTCAGTGGATTCGGCCACCATCGTTCGAATAGTTATAACGCTCGACGGCAGGCAAATCAAGCGGCGTTTTCCAGGCGGGTGACCGCCGCAGGATGCCCGGTCGCCAGTCGCGGCCGGGCACGGGGGATCAATCGTCGAGCAGAATGACGTCAACGCGGCGATTACGGGTCCGCCCGTCGGCATCTTCATTGCTGGCAATGGGGAAATCCTCGCCCATGCCCATGGCCTGAATCCGGTCCGCATCGATGCCCATGGCCACCAGCGTGTCGCGAACGGATTCAGCGCGTTCCTGGGAAATGCGTTGATTGACCGTGGCCGGGCCACTGGCGTCCGTATGGCCTTCGATTCGAATGCGCTTGTCGGGCTCGCTTTGCAGCAGCTCCACCAC
>JBCDLQ010000317.1:0-3986 GCA_039414335.1 Pseudomonadota bacterium
GCTGAATTACTATCTGGTGCAGAATTTCGAGCTGCCACGCCTGCCCCTGTGGTATCTGCCTGTCGGGCTGGCGGCCATCTGGGGACTGAGCTTTCTGGCGTCCTTCGGTCCGGCCCGTCGCGCGGCTCGCGTGGCACCGGCCGTGGCAACGCGCACGATCTGACGACTTTTTGGCCAAGGAGTGGGCGTGAGCCAGACTCAACGAGTCCTGATCATTGATGACAACCCCGGGGTCTGCGAGGCCCTGGAAGTCCTTCTGGACGTGAACGGTATCGACGCCGACAGCGTTCACTCACCCGCCGAAGGCTTGGCGCGGGTCAAAGCCGGTGAGGCCGCACTGGTCATTGCCGATATGAACTTCGAGGCGGACACCACCTCGGGCGATGAAGGCGTGACCCTCTTCGGCGAGCTGCGATCAGTCGATCCCGAACTACCGATCATCCTGCTCACCGCCTGGACTCATCTGGAACAGGCCGTGTCGTTGGTCAAAGCCGGGGCGGCGGATTACCTGGCCAAACCCTGGGACGATGAGCGCCTGATTACCACCGTCAACAATCTGCTGGCATTGAAGGCCGCGCGAGATGACAAGCGAGCGGTGGTAGCGGAAGCCAGTGCCGCGCAGGACCAGCTGGCCCACGAGTTCGAGCTCTGCGGCGCGATCTATCAGAGCCAGAAGATGCATGAGCTTCTGGCCGTCGCCGCGCGCGTCGCCAAGGCCGACGTTCCCGTGCTGATCACCGGCCCCAACGGCGCCGGCAAGGGCAAGATCGCCGAGATCATCCAGGCCAATTCAGCCGTGGCCGACGGACCCTTCGTCACCGTCAACGCCGGTGCGCTACCCGATGAACTGCTTGAAGCGGAGTTGTTTGGGGTAACGGTCGGTGCCTTCACCGGTGCCGATCGTTCGCGAGAAGGCCGTTTTTCCGCCGCTGATGGCGGCACCTTGTTTCTCGACGAGGTCGGGAATCTCTCGGCAGCCGGTCAGATGAAGCTATTGCGGGTGCTGCAGACGGGCGAATTCGAACCCATCGGTTCTTCCACAACGCAGCGAGTAAAAGTCCGGGTGATCAGCGCCACCAATCTGGATTTGAACCAAGCCGTTGCTGATGGCCAGTTTCGTGAGGACCTGCTGTATCGACTGAACGTGATCACTCTGGACGTGGCGCCCCTGGGCGAACGCAAGCAGGACATCCTGCCGCTGGCTGAAGCCTTTCTGGCCCCGGACTGGCGCCTGTCACCCGAGGCCAGCGCAACCCTGATGGCTCATGACTGGCCGGGCAACGTGCGGGAGCTACACAACTGCCTGGAGCGCGCGAAGCTACTGGCGTCCTCGTCCACGATTGGCCCCGACGACCTTGGCCTGTCATTGCCCGCTCAGCCCACAGACGAGGAAGAGGCCGCCAATATCCGACGGGCGCTGGACAGCAACGACGGCGTGGTCGCCCGCGCTGCGCGCAGCTTGAATCTGACTCGCCAGGCCCTCTATCGCCGGATGGAAAAGTACGGCATCGAACTCGATTCCTGAGCCCCAGCGACGCTAGACTGGAGCGACCATGAGCGCGTTCCCTTTCCCGTTTCAGGATGGACTACAGGTCCGCACAGCGCTGGTCGTCCTGATCACCGCTGCGGCCGCCTCTGGCGGCGCTTTGCTGGATGATTGGTTGGGCACGGACTGGCCAATGACCGTTGTCTCCGCGCTCCTGATCGGATTGATCGCGACCCGACTGTTGATCACACCCGTGGCCGGCCGACTGCGGGCACTGGCCAATGCGGTAGACGGGCTGGCTGATGGCGACTTTGCTACGGGCATCAAGCGCGGTGGTGGGGAAGAGATCAACGCCCTCATCGCTGCGTTCAACGACACCACCGCCGTGATGCGCCGCGAACGCCTGGCGCTGCACCAGCGAGAGCTGTTGCTGGACACGGTCGTCCAGAGCTCCCCCATCGCCATGGCCCTGCTGGATATGCGCCAGCGTGTCCTGTACGCCAACGTGGGCGCACGTCGACTGCTCAACGAGGGTCAACCGATCCAGGGTCTGCACTGGCCGGACCTGGCGGCGCAGCAATCTCCAGCCGCGGGCGAAGCACTGAGCGAGTTCCGGCACGGCATCTTCGAGGTGGAAGACGAACACAAGGAGCGCGAGCGCTACATGCTGCGCAGCAAGCTGTTCCTGCTGAACTCGCGGGAGCATCGACTCGTTCTGCTGGAACGGCTGACGCGTGAACTCAACCGCCAGGAGGTCGCCAACTGGAAGAAGGTCATCCGCGTGATCAGCCATGAGCTGAACAATTCCGTCGCGCCGATCAGCTCGCTCTTGCACTCGGGTCGACAGCTCAACGAACGCGGCGACTACGATCGCCTGCGCGACGTCCTGCGCATGACCGCCGACCGCACGGCACAACTCAAACACTTCATCGACCGCTACGCCGGCTTCGCACGATTGCCTGACCCGGAAATCGACGCGATCAACTGGTCGGGGCTACTGGACAGCGTCCGAATTGCAACCGAATTCCGCCTGGACGGAGACCTTCCCGCGGAACCGCTGCACGCCGACCGTGCCCAGATCGAACAGGTATTGATCAACCTGCTGCGCAACGCTCATCAGTCCGGATCAAATCCAGAAGACATTACCCTGGCCATCGAATCCACCGCCGCACATTGGCGCCTCTCTGTCGCCGATCGCGGACCCGGCATGAGCGACAAGGTCATGGCTCACGCGCTGATTCCCTTCTACTCCACGCGTGCCGACGGCAGCGGCATCGGTCTCGCCTTGAGCCGGGAAATCATCGAAGCGCACGGCGGCCAGATCCAGATCCGAAACCGTCGGTCCGGCGGCCTGGCTGTCATCATTTCCCTTCCGCGCTAGGGCGATTCCGATTCGAAGGAATCGTCGAAGATGTCCGTTGGAAAATCTGCGGTCACGGAAACGGTGCTCGCCTGGCCCGGCTCGCCATCAAGATTCAGCGCTCGAACGACGTAGGTATAGGTATCCGGAACAGAGATTGAGTCCGTGTAGAGGGTCAGTGATGTGGTCGGATAGACACTGCCCAGATACCGCGCGACCTGATCTCGCTCGCCGATTCGATGAATCACGTAACCCCGATTGGGTCCATCGGCGCTCTCCCAGAACAAGTCGATCGATCGCTGGCCGTCCCAGGTGCCGGCAAGCTGCTGAATCGTCGGGAACTGGCAAGCATCACCGAGCCCGTTGCGATCGCGATCCGCCTGGTCGGCGTTCATCAGACCAGCGCAGTTGTCGAGCACATCGGGAATGCCGTCAGAATCGCTGTCGGCGCAGCCTTCGTCGATCAGTCCGTCGCCATCGTTATCGACCCAGTCGCAGTTCTCGACATCGCCAGGAATCGATCCGCCTTCCCCGTCTTCGCGGCCAATGAGCTCTTCGACGGTCAGTGGGCCGTGATGGTGTCCGCAGTTCGGCCCATGATGATGATCATCGCCGGCGAGGGACCAGGACCAGGCGATATCGGTCCTCGGTGTTTCCGGGTCCACCAGGGGGCAGGTTGCCGTTGGGAAGGACGATTCCGGTATCTCGGGACAGTCCCGATTTTCAAGAAACAGGGCACGGCAGTCGATCGGTGGTTTCCCAGTTGCGAGCGTCGGAATAGCGTCACGATAGGCCTGAGGCCATCGATAGCAGCTGCGCTCAGGCGCATCACAGCGAGCGAAGTAGCTGACCTGGCAACGCGTGGGGTTCGAGATCTTGTCCCATTCCGAGACGCCGGTCAGCACCCGTTCGAGAGTCCATCGCTCGACATCCCAGTAGTCGTCGCTCCGCATGCCAGGACCATCGATGTTGCTCGATACCGCTTCGGTCTGAATAACGCCGTCGCAGTTCCAGTCGATACCGGGCGCGTCAGGGTTGGTCGGCGAAAAATTCCATCGCGTGTTTCGACCCCGTGAGGCGATCGCTTCCTCGCCATTGTGGATCACTTGAAACTCACCCGCTTCGGTCTGGCAGCTGTAC
>JBCDLQ010000318.1:0-3984 GCA_039414335.1 Pseudomonadota bacterium
GACCTGCCGCTTAGGAGGCGGCTGCTCTATCCAGCTGAGCTACCGGGGCGTAGTGGGGTCTGTCTGCGGAGCGATTCTAGCAAAGCTCGTAATGGACAGGCCTGACTCAATCGCCTGTGATTGCGGGAATGAACTCGCTGCGCCAGCCGGATGCCCAGGCGGGGGGGGTACCAAACAGCAGCTTGGTCAGTTCACGTTTGCTGGCAATCAGCGCTGGATCGACCTGAAGTTCCTCTGCCAGGCTTCGAACGCGGGCCTGCGCAGCCTTGAGCTGCTGGCGTTGGTCGTTATCAAGGCGTTCCAATTCTGCGGGCCGGGGCAGGGGCTCTGGCGGGCTCATGTTGAGCAACTCTTCAAGCGACTCACCGTGACGTCTGCGGTCCTTTGGATGGAGGCGGTTCAGGGCCTGCAGGCCTGCATCGCGGGCCGCTGAATCAGCAATTTCGATCAATACATCGTCCTTGAGGATGAAGCTGCGCGGCAGGTCCCTGGACCGTGCTTTACGATCTCGCCATGCGGAGAGTTCGTTCAACCAGGCCAGGCCCTGAGGCTTGAGCTGCCCTCCGCCCTTGACTCGCAGCAGCGGCAGTCGTTGATCGCCATCACGCGAAGCGTTGACCAGCCGCTGGCAGTCTTCTTCCAGCCAGCTGAGGCGTTGGCACTGTTTCAGAGATTCGCTCAAAGTCTGCTGTAACTCGATCAGCCAGGCGACATCGCTGGCGGCATATTTCAGCAGGTGCGCGGCCAGCGGCCGCTTACACCAGTCAGAGCGGGCCTGTCCTCCTTCGAGTTCTGCGCCGAAGCAGTCCTTGACGAGCACTTCATAGCGCAGCTGAAGGGGGAAACCGAGCATGGCGGCCGCGATTTGCGTGTCGAACAAGGGTTCGGGAACGGCGCCGCACACCAGCTGCATGATTTCCAGATCCTCACCCACACTGTGGAAAACTTTAGTAACTAACTGATTTTTCATCAGATGAGACAGTTCATTGTGGGCATCTCTCCCGATCGGATCGATCAGACTGATAGACTGGCCATCGTAAAGCTGGATCAGTCCGGGTCGGGGAAAAAAGGTGCGCTCTCTCACAAACTCCGTATCGAGTCCGATCACAGCCTGGTCTTCCCAGTGTGCTGCGAGTGATTCCAGAGAATCCGTCGCATTCAGGAAGACGGCTTGATCAATGGCGTTTTCGGCGATACGCCTTGATTCTGGGCTGTTTTTGGCGATTGGGCGAAGTTGTGACATGGATCGCGCTGTTTCTCGTGATTTATGGGGATTTTGAGAGTCTTGTTGTTGTTCTGGTTCTCCGAATCGGCTATTTTTGCGTCTACGGAGTCAAAGCAGGGAAATCAGTGTACCGGGTCAAGTGCCGGTGCACCCATCTTTCAGTTTCTTGAACGTTCAGTTTCAGGTTCAATCACCACTTTCTTGGAGAAGCAAGGGGTCTTGATGAAGACATATGTGATCATGCTCGCCATTGCCTTGATGGCGCTGACCAACGGGTTGCAGGCACAGGAGGAGGGCAGTCAGGAGGAATCCGCCGCTCAAGCCACCCAGGATCAGGACAGTGAAGGCGAAGGCCGCAGCGTCAGACGACTCGGGGACATAGTCGGACGGCGCGAATCCCAGTTCTCAATGGACATTCCGACGATTGAAGCACCGCCTCCCGAGGCCGAACCCCAGCCCGAAGTCAGCCTGCCGGACGCGCAACAGGACGCGATTCTTCAGAGTCTGCTGACCCGTCGAGCCTTCAACCCGAACGACCCCGAGATTGCCCAGGAATTGGGAAACTTGCTGAATCAGGTTCAGGTCAGCGCTCAGTCCGCGCTGAACGCCGGCAATCTCGGCCTGGCCCAGCGTCTCACGACGGTGATTGCCGAGTTCGAACCCGATCGTCCAATCATCGCCCAGGTGCGAAACGAGGCCGTCCGGCGTTCCAACCTGGCGACTGCTCTGGCCAATGCGGATGCAGCGCTGGCGGCTGGCAACCTGGTCACGCCCGATGGCAATAACGCCATCGAGCTCTATCAGAGTGCACTGGAGCTCGATTCGGGGAATGCAGCTGCACAAGCAGGCCTGCAGAATACCTTTGATGCCCTGCTGGCATTGGCTCTGAGCGAGGCCCAGGAGCTCGATTTCGAAACTGCCGAGAACACGCTTGGACAGGCCTCCCAGGTCATCGATGATTCCGCAGCCGTTGATCAGACCCGTGCCGATATCGCGGACTTTAGAAACCAGTTCATGAGTGATCTGGATGATTCGGCGATGGAAGCCATGAACGCCGGTAATTACGACGAAGCCGAGGGCGCGATCACGCGCCTGATGGCGCTGGGTTATCCGAGAGAACGGATCGAGGCCATGCAGCTTTCCCTGTCTGATGCTCAGCTGTATGGCAGTCTGGAGCCGGGCCAGATCTTCTCTGACACGATCGAATCCTTCGATGAACCGGGTCCGGATGTGGTGGTGGTGCCCGCGGGCACTTTCATGATGGGTTCTCCCGACGGAGAAGAAGAACGCTCCAATAACGAAGGGCCTCGACACCGCGTCAATTTCGAACGGGGCTTTGCCCTGGGTCTGACTGAGGTGACCGTGGCGCAGTTCGGTGCTTTCGTCAACGCCACCGGTTACCGAACCGATGCCGAGCGGGAAGGCGAGTCGCGCATTTATGATCCGCGCACGGGGCGGATGGACAACCGCATCCGGATCACCTGGCGGAACGATTACGTCGGAGACGATGCGGATCCGAACCTGCCGGTCGTCCATGTGTCCTGGAACGACGCTTTGGCCTACACCAATTGGTTGAGCCGGGAAACGGGCCGCAACTATCGTCTGCCTTCGGAAGCCGAGTTCGAGTATGCCCTGCGTTCGGGCTCTCAGACCCCGTTCTGGTGGGGCGAAGAAGTGCCCGAAGACAACACGGAGAATGTCACCGGTGACGGCGACAACTCGCCCACGAACGCCAGCTGGAACGTCGCTTTCCGACGTTATACGGACGGCTTCTGGGGCCCGGCACCAGCTGGTAGCCTGCGGTCCAACCCCTTTGGCCTGTTCGATATGGGTGGCAACGTCATGGAATGGGTGGAAGACTGCTGGCACGACAGCTTTGTTCGTGCGCCGGATGATGGCTCACCCTGGAACAATCCGGGCTGCAATCGACATGTCATCAAGGGTGCTGCCTGGTCCAGCACGCCGGCCATGTCTCGCTCGGCATTCCGGCTGTCCAGCTCAGCTGAAAGCACGGATATGCGCGTCGGGTTCCGCGTGGCTCGGGATCTCTGAGCCGAATTCCAGCCGGCGTGCGGGTCGGTTGAAACTAAGAAATTCGAGAGGGCGGGCCGAATGGCTCGCCCTTTTTCGTAGTAATCCTCGTGAACAGGCCGTTCAGCAACGCTTCAGGTGGTGCCTGATACAAAGCAGTCTGACGCAATCGATTGATTGCAAGGAGGACCCATGAAAAACGTGATGAAACACTGGATTCTGGCGGCGCTGGCGGCGTTCGCGCTGAATGGCGCGACCGTTCAGGCCCAGGACGCCGTCGACTACGAGGTCGAACTGTTCACGGAAGCGGAGCTGGATTCGATCCTGGCCCCGATCGCCCTGTATCCGGACAGCGTGCTGTCGCATGTACTGATTGCCTCGACCTATCCGCTGGAAGTGATCCAGGCAGCGCGCTGGTCCCGTGACAATCCCGATCTGGACGGCGAACTCGCTGTTGCTTCCGTCGAGGATTTCGATTGGGATCCGTCCGTCAAGGCATTGACCGCCTTTCCAGAGTTGCTGGAGCGGATGGACGAAGATATCGAATGGACCCAACAGATTGGCGATGCCTTCCTGGCCCAGGAAGCATCGGTAATCGCCTCGATTCAGAATCTGCGTGACCGGGCCTATGCCCAAGGCCACCTGCGCACGAATGATCATGTGCGGGTGGTGAGAGAAGAACGCATTATCTACATCGAGCCGAAGCGCACTCGCACGGTCTATGTTCC
>JBCDLQ010000319.1:0-3970 GCA_039414335.1 Pseudomonadota bacterium
CCATCACTGACCCAGAGTTCCCTGCCGTGAACGCCGTCCGTCGCCTCAAGAAAAACGCGGTTGCCGACCACCGTGATGAAGTTGGGGTTGGAGCCAATCGGCCCTGGCTGAATGTCCTTGAGCAACTGCGTGCCGGATTCGGTACCGTCGCTTCGCCAGAGCTCGATGCCGTCGCTACCACCTCGGCTGAATAGGAGTTCACCGTTGAACGCGGTCAGATGAAAAGGGGCCCGACTCGCAGACTGCGGGTTGGTGATCGAACGAGTGGTTTCTTCTGTGCCGTCAGACCGCCATAGGCTGGTGCTGCTCGCAAACTCACCGAAGCCAGCGGTGAAAAAGAGGGTGCCGTCCACGTCTATGAGTTCACGAAAAGTGCTGCCCGTATCTCCCGGGGTGAATTCCTGCAACGCAATGGTGCCCTGTTCGGTCCCGTCGGTTCGCCAGAGCTCATAGCCCGTAGCAATCGTTCTGGCTCGAAAGTAGACAAAGTCCCCGGAACGGACCAGGTCCTGGGGCGTTGACGAGAAGCCAGGTGCCAGACTGGGGTTGATGTCCTTGACCAGTACCGCGGGCTGGGCGTACGCGGAAAATGGGCTGACGCCCCACAGCAGCAGCGTTGCGAGCAAGGCAAGGCAAGCCTTGCCCTTATGGCTCAGGCGAGTAATAACCATGAATGGGGTCCCCAAAAATTTGTTGTTAGTTTTTGTTGTTCCTTCGAGAGCTTAGCCCAAAGACCGCGTCAGTACCTATTCAACGATCTCGAAGCGTCTGTATTGCGTCCTTAGCCTGTGTTTTTTTTGGAATGGGTTTTCGTTCGAGCGGTCGGCGATGCCCGTTGAGGATCTTCTGGCCAGGGATGTTTTGGATAGCGTCCGCGCATTTCCTTGCGCACGTCGGGGTAGGCGTTGACCCAGAAGCTTTTCAAGTCACTGGTGACTGCGAGGGGTCGCTGTGCCGGAGACAACAGGTGGATGAGCACAGGGTGTTGAATGGCGCCTACGGTGGGCGTGTCGGTCCAGCCGAACAAGGTCTGCAGTTTTGTCGCCAGCACGGGACCGGGGCGAGTGCTGTAGTCCAAGCGGGTGGTTTGCCCTGTGGGGAGTTCCAGGCGCTTGGGATACCAGCGATCGAGCTCCTGTTGTTGGGCATAGTCCATTCGGCTCTTGAGCGCATTGAGCCAGTCGATCCGCTGGAGATCTTGCCAGCGGCGGTGGTCGGTGAGAAATGGAGCCAGCCAGTCTTCCAGGGAGGCGAGCAGCGTGTCGTCGTCGAAGGTGGGCCAGCCATCGGGTTCGATTTCATGGGCGAACTGGATGCGGGCGCGCCACTGTTCAGCAGCGTCTGACCAGTTCAGCGCATTGAGGCCTCGACGACGAATCGCGGCGAGCAGACCGTTCTGCAGCGTCGGTAGATCCAGATCGGTTAGCTGTCTCTCGCTCAGGATCAATTCACCGAGCCGGCGCTGCTGGCTGGCCATGACGGTTCCGCGCTGGTCGTCCCAGTCGACGACCTTTCGTTCTTCGATGTGATGGCCGAGCACGTCTTCGATCTGGGACGGGTCGATCTCGGCAGCAAGGAATATCCGAGACTCGCGAGCCTGACCGTCCAGGTCCGCCGCCACCAGATAGCCGCTGCCGGCCAAGGGATCATCTTCAAAGAGCATGGCGCCGCGACCGTTGCTGAGGCGGAACTGGCCGCGACCGCCGCGGGACTGAGCGATGCGGTCGGGGTAAGCCAGGGCCAACAGCTCACCGATGGGTGGTGCCTGGTCTTCTCTCGAATCATGTCCACGAACGAGTGACTTGGCCAGCGTTTTGACCTGCGCCTTGCGACCATGATGAACACCAGGATGCCGTCCAGCACGCAGGGCCTGCAGGCGAAGACTCAGATCACTGCCGGAACGGTTCGTGAGCAGGTCGCGTTCGCTCAGCAGTGCCGCCAATTCCGCCGCCGTTTGCGCCCAGCCCAGTTCACGGCCTCGAACAATCAGGTGTGCCATCCGCGGATGCAGGCCGATCTGGATCAGGGCATCGCCGTGCGTCGTCAGCGCCCCGTCCTCATCCAGCACATCAAGCCACTGCAATAGCTCGCGTGCCTGTGCCCAGTGCGCTTCCGGCGGTGGGTTCAGCCAGCTCATATCGGCCGGCGACCGAGCGCCCCAGCGCGCCAGTTCCAGCACCAGCGGACCCAGGTCGGCATGCAAAATCTCCGCCGGGCTGAAGGGTTCCAGTCTTTCCGACTCGGGCCACAGTCGATAACAGACACCCGGTGCCAGTCGCCCGGCACGACCGGCGCGCTGCTCGGCGCTAGCCCGCGAGACCCGCTCAGTAATCAGTCTGCTCATGCCGCTGTTGGGATCGAAGGTTGAGCGGCGCTGCAGCCCCGCATCGATGACCACGCGTATCCCGTCGATGGTCAGGCTGGATTCAGCGATCGCCGTGGCCAGCACCACCTTGCGATGACCTTCGGATGCTGGCGCGATGGCTGCATCCTGATCGGCCGGCGACAGGTCGCCGTACAGCGGCGCCAGACGAACCTTGTCAGGCAGCGCGTCTTCGAGCTGCTCCACCACACGACGAATCTCGGCGATGCCCGGCAGGAACACCAACAGTGAGCCGTCTTCCTCCGCCAGCGCATGACGAATATTGCGACTGACCAGCGCAGCCAGTTCGCGTCGATCAGGCATGCGCTCGCGCCCGGGTCGATGCTCCACGCGAACCGGATAGGCTCGACCTTCCGATCGCAGGATTGGCGCATCGTCCAGCAGCTTTGCCAGGGGCTCGACGTCGAGGGTCGCCGACATCACCAGAATGCGCAGATCTTCGCGTAGCGCCTGCTGCGATTCCCGCGCCAGCGCCAGCCCCAGGTCCGCCTGCAGAGAGCGTTCATGAAACTCATCGAACACCACAATGGCGTAGTCCGACAGCTCGGGGTCCGATTGAATCAATCGCGTCAGTACGCCCTCAGTGACGACTTCAATCTGCGTCTGTGCCGATACCTGGCTGTCCAGGCGAACCCGATAGCCCACCGTCCGCCCGACCTTCTCCCCCATCACCCCGGCCATAAAACGCGCCGCCGACTTGGCCGCCAGACGACGCGGCTCCAGCATCAGGATTTTCTTTCCACCGCGCCAGGGCGCATCCAGCAGGGCCGGTGGGACCTGGGTGGTTTTGCCGGCGCCGGGGGCGGCCTGGAGCAGGGCGGTGTTGTTTCTGGAAAGGGTTTCCAGAATCTGGGGTAGCAAAGGGGTGATCGGGAGATCACCTTTTGGGGTGGGATTGGGCATCTTTCCTGATGATAAAGGGTTTGGGTGTTTTTTCGCTGCGCTAGGCCTCTTACGTCAAGAGCGCTTGGTTCTGTTCGCTTCGCGAACAAAGGCTTTCGCCCACACGTGTAGTCGGTGATACCCAAGGCCTTCTTGCGCTGCGCGATAACCACCCTGTCGCTTACACCTGCACTGCGCTTGCAGGGCGAGACGCCTTTCATCCGCGAAGCAGATTAATCAAAGCGCTTTTGACTGAAAGCCTCGTGCAGCGCAAAAACATTGCCGTCTGGCATTCACCCCCCAACACCCTGCAGTCGCTCACTCAAAACCCCTCGATAAGCTTTCGAGCAAGGCAGGCGCAACCCGTTGCGCAAAACCAGCGTCGCATCGCCATGTTCGCTGGGCTGGATTTCACTCAGATGCTCGATGTGAATCGCGTGGCTGCGGTGTACGCGCTGGAAGCGTTCGGGATCCAGGCGGGTCATCAGGTCTTTCATGGTGGAGCGTAAGGGGTAGTCCTGGCCAGCGACGTGGAGGTTGACGTAGTTGCCGGCAGCGGAGACCGATTCGATCTTGTCGGCGGGGACGAGAAATTCTCGGCCGAGCATCTTGACCAGGAAGCGTTCGGGTCGGTCGGTGCTGGTCTGGTGATCTGAGTCGATCGCTAGGTCCGGCGGGGGGTCGGGCCAGCGGGCTTCGCCTCGG
>JBCDLQ010000320.1:0-3969 GCA_039414335.1 Pseudomonadota bacterium
CCGCGGTCAGGATCACCCGACTGTGCAAGAGCCGGCGCGGCCAGCCCAAGACAAAGGGCCGTGACAGCAATCAAACGATTCAGCATGGAATTAAGGACCAGTATCAGACGCGACAAGCGCCGTATTATAGCGCCCGATCGGGGATTCGGGGAAGCGCTAGAGCGCTTTGTTTTGATGCGCCGAACGGCATGATCTACTAAACTATCGACTTCCGAATTCCACAGCTAGAGAATCCATGGCTTCACTCAATCCGCTTGATCTTTTCGATATCGATTCGCTGCTCTCCGAAGAGGAGCGCATGATCCGCGACAGCGTTGCCCGCTTCGTGGACGCCAAGGCGCTTCCCCTCATGTCTTCGTGCTTTGATGAAGGTCGGTTTCCCGCAGAATTGATCCCGGAAATCGCGGAATTGGGTCTGCTGGGATCGAGTCTGGAGGGCTATGGCTGTGCGGGTCTGAATGGCGTCAGTTATGGCCTGATCTGCCAGGAGCTCGAACGTTGCGATTCGGGCCTGCGCAGCTTCGTATCCGTTCAATCCTCCCTGTGCATGTATCCGATCCATGCCTTCGGTTCGGAAGCCCAGAAAGAGCGCTGGTTGCCGGGAATGGCCGCCGGTCAAACCCTCGGTTGCTTTGGCTTGACTGAACCGCACGGCGGGTCGGATCCGGCCAATATGAAGACCCACGCGCGCCGCGACGGAGACGACTGGATTCTCAATGGCGCCAAGATGTGGATCACCAACGGCTCGATTGCTGACATTGCCATCGTCTGGGCCAGTACCGAGGACGGCATTCAAGGCTTTATCGTCGAAAAGGATTTCGAAGGGTTTGAAGCGCGCGATATCAAGGCGAAGATGTCGCTCCGTGCCTCGATCACCTCCGAGCTGTACTTCGATAACGTTCGCGTGCCCGAGGCCAACCGCCTTCCCAATGTCAGGGGCCTGAAAGGGCCGCTGTCCTGCCTGAGCCAGGCGCGCTATGGCATCACCTGGGGCCCGATCGGCTCCGCCATGGCCTGCCTGCAGGAGGCGCTGGACTACACCGCCGATCGAGAACTGTTCCAGCGTCCGCTGTCCGCCAATCAGGCGGTGCAGATCCGGTTGGCTGATCACGCGCGTCGGATTACGCAGGCCCAATTGATGAGTTTGCGCCTGGGTCGCCTCAAGGACGAGGGTCGAGTGCACCCGACGCAGATCTCGATGGCCAAATGGAACAACGTTCGCATGGCGCTGGACATCGCACGCGACTGTCGCGATTTGCTCGGCGGTTCCGGGATCACGCTGGAGTATGTCGCCATTCGACATGCGCTGAATCTGGAATCGGTGATCACCTATGAAGGCACGGAGACGGTTCATCAGTTGGTCGTCGGTCGTGAACTGACAGGGCACAACGCCTTCTAGCGTGAATTTTTCTTCCGCTGCGCCGGGAGCTGCGCGGCGATCCTGAAGGATGCAGGGCATGAGTCAATCATCGGGCGCCCGCCAGATCAACCGCGCAGCAGTGGTTGATCAGGCGTTTCTCACTCATCTGGACGACCTGGCTGACGGTCGGGTCGACGCCGTGCGCGGTAGTTCGATTCCAGACTCGGACCTACTGGAGCTGTTTGACAGCCAGATGGTCTCTCGGCAGCTGGATCTCATGGCGCGCGTCAAGCGCCTGGAGAATAAGGTCTTCTACACCATCGGTTCCTCGGGTCACGAAGGCAATGCGCTGGTTGGTCGACTGACCCGTCCCACCGATCCGGCCTTCCTGCACTATCGATCCGGCGGCTTCATGGCCGAGCGCTATCGCCATGGTGAGGGCATGGAATTCATTCGGGACACCTGTCTGTCCTTTGCAGCGGCGGTCGATGATCCGGCGTCTGGCGGGCGTCACAAGGTCTGGGGCTCGCGTAACCTCTGGGTACTGCCGCAAACCTCGACGATCGCCTCCCATTTGCCCAAGGCCGTGGGTACGGCTTTGGCGATTGCCCGAGGTGGCCATGATGGGCACACGCTGCCCGTTCCCGATGACAGCCTGGTCGTGTGCTCCTTTGGCGATGCGAGCCTGAATCACGCCACGGCCCAGACTGCGCTGAATTCCTGTGCCTGGACGCGTCATCAGAATCTGCCGCTTCCCATTCTGTTGGTGTGCGAGGACAACGGGCTGGGAATCTCCGTCCCGACGCCGACCGACTGGGTCCGTCGCAGCGTCCAGTCGCGTCATGGCATTGAATATCGCTATGCGGACGGCCTCGATCTGACGTCGGGCTATAGCGCCGTCAAGGATGCGATTGATACTTGCCGTCAGGGTCAGCGCCCCGTGTTCCTGCACCTTCGCACCACGCGACTGATGGGACATGCAGGTACGGACTTCGAAGTCGACTACCGCCCGATGCACGAGCTCGAAGCCGACGAATCAAGAGATCCTCTGCTGGTGTCGGCGGAACGGGTGGTGGCGCGCGGACTGCTGAATCCGGAGCAGATTCGAGCGCGTTATGAACGGCTGCGCGAGCGCTGTCTGGGCGAGGCCGATCTGGCCGATCAACAAGCGCGTCTGACGACCCGCGAGGAAGTGATGGCGCCGCTGGCACCGATGTCGCGCAAGCAGGTACTCGAACGTGCTGTCGAGCTGGCTGATGACGCTGCTCGCCTGGCTTGCTTCGGCAGTGAAAAGGCGCTGCCAGAAAACCAGCCGCCGCGTCATCTGGCGATTCAGATCAACAAGGGATTGCATGACCTGATGCTCAAGCATCCGCAGTCGCTCCTGTTCGGTGAAGACGTCGCCAGGAAGGGCGGGGTCTACACGCTGACTCGCGGTCTTTGGGAACAGTTCGGTCGTCGACGCGTGTTCAATACGCTGCTGGACGAGACCACGATTCTGGGCCTGGCCCAGGGTTTTGCAGCGATGGGATATCTGCCCTTACCGGAGATCCAGTACCTAGCCTATTTCCACAATGCCTGCGACCAGATTCGCGGTGAAGCCTGCTCACTGCAGTTCTTCTCGAACGGGCAATACCGCAATCCCATGGTGATGCGAATCGCCAGCCTCGGTTATCAGCGTGGTTTCGGGGGGCATTTCCACAACGACAACTCCCTGGCTGCTTTGCGCGATATTCCCGGCCTGGTGATTGGCTGTCCCTCTCGCGGCGATGACGCGGTCAACATGCTGCGCACGATGAGCGCCATGGCCGAAGTTGATGGACGAGTCTGCGCCTTCCTTGAACCGATAGCCCTGTATATGAGCAAGGACCTTTACAGCAAGGATGACTGCGAGTGGTGCTTCCCCTATCCACCGGCCGGCGAGTGCCTCGAGCCCTGGGCGCCGAGAATCTATCACCCGGAGGCCAACGACCTGCTGATCGTGACCTTCGGTAACGGCGTTCCCATGGCCTTGCGTGTGGCTCGGCGTCTGAAGGAAGACTACGAGATCGCTGTCCGCGTCCTCGACCTGCGCTGGATCAAGCCCTTCGATCGGCAGGCTGTCTTCGACCATGTACGCGACTGCAGCGCCGTGCTGGTCTTTGACGAGGGCCGGCCCGACGGTGGAGTTGGGGAAGCCGTAGTGGCTTCACTGGCAGAGCAGTCTTATCCGTCGAAGTCCGTGAAGCGCCTGACCGGCGCCGATTGCTACATACCGCTGGCCGATGCGGCCAACCTGATTCTTGCTGATGAGTCGGAGTTGCTCAAGGCCAGTCTGGCTGCGGTGAGCTGATCTGATTCCTAGTTCGATGATCACGTGACCGATCGCAACAGCGTATCGCCGCGCCGCCGAACCCGATGGCGCTGATGAAAGTGCTCGAGATCGGCCGCGTTGAGCTCTCGGGCAAACAGCCATCCCTGAACCAGGATCGGTTCGAGTGAACGAAGCGCATTCCGCTGCGCTTCCGTTTCCACACCTTCGATGACAACGTCCAGACCCAGGTCCCGGGCCATGTCGGTCACGCGAGGTACGAGACTGGCCTTGGGGCTGTCCGTGGCCACTGCAGCGG
>JBCDLQ010000321.1:0-3962 GCA_039414335.1 Pseudomonadota bacterium
CAGGCCGGCGGGTCCGGCGCCGATGACCGCCACTTTCTTATTCTGAGCCGCTGGCGTGATGTTCAATTCCGTTTCGTGACCGGCCCGCGGATTGACCAGGCACGCAATTTTCTTGTTCTGGAACACGTGATCCAGGCAGGCCTGGTTGCAGCCGATGCAGGTGTTGATTTCGTCGGCCCGATTCTGCTCGGCCTTGATTACCCAGTCGCTGTCGGCCAGGAAAGGACGAGCCATGGAGATCATGTCTGCATCGCCCCGCTCCAGCACGTCTTCGGCCGTGTGCGGCATGTTGATCCGGTTTGTAGTGACGAGCGGAATCGAGACCGAACCGCGCATCTTGCGAGTCACCCAGGTAAAGGCCGCACGCGGCACGGAAGTCGCGATCGTCGGAATCCGGGTCTCGTGCCAGCCAATGCCGGTGTTGATGATACTGGCGCCGGCGCCTTCGATGGCCTTGCCCAGCTGGACCACTTCGTTCCAGGTGTTGCCGTCGGCGAGCATGTCCAGCATCGACAGGCGGTAGATGACGATGAAATCCGTTCCCACGGCTTCTCGAATCCGGCGCACAATCTCTACGGGCAGGCGCATGCGATTCTCGAAGCTGCCGCCCCACTGATCCGTGCGCTTGTTGGTCCGGGGCACCAGGAACTGGTTGATGAAGTAGCCCTCAGACCCCATCACCTCGACCCCGTCGTAACCCGCGTGCTGGGCCAGCTTCGCGCAGCGCACGAAATCCTTGATCTGCTTTTCCACGCCACGGGTCGACAGGGCGCTGGGCTTGAATGGAGTGATCGGCGCCTTGATCGCCGAAGGTGCCACGGAAAACGGGTGGTAGCCGTAGCGACCGGCGTGCAGGATTTGCATGCAGATGCGGCCGTTGGCTTCGTGGACCGCATCGGTCATGCGGCGATGACGGCGCGCCTCCCAGCGATTGGTCAGCTTGGATGCGAACGGGGCGAGCGAGGCGCGACGATTCGGCGCGATACCACCGGTGACCATCAGCCCGACCCCGCCTCGCGCACGTTCGACGAAATACTCGGTCAGCCTGTCCCAGTTCCAGAGCCGATCTTCCAGACCCGTGTGCATGGAGCCCATGAGAATGCGGTTTGGCAAGGTCACATGACCCAGGTCCAGGGGCTCGAAAATATGGGGATAGGCGGTCTCGGAGGCGCTCACGGGCAGGTTCCGTACGGTGAGGTATGGTCGTCGATTATAGGTGCAGCGGGCCAGATTCCAAGACCCCGTGTTCACAGGACGGAATTTCGGGCACAAAAAAGGCCGGCGTCGAAGGCTTCGACGCCGGCCTGCCGATCAGTTGTCGATTCAGGCTTCGGCCGGAACCAGTCGAATCACTTTGCCGTTCTCTTCGTCCGTCACAACATAGATCGCGCCGTCCGGGCCCTGGGCCACGTCACGGACGCGCTCACCCACCGGTAGCCATTCTTCACCGACGACACTATCGCCGTCGAAGACCAGGCGCGACAGGCGGCGCGTGGCCAGACCGCCGACAAAGGCATCGCCTTGCCAGGCCGGGAAGGCATCCCCGGTGTAGAAGATCATGCCGGATGGAGCCAGCACCGGATCCCAGTAGTAGACGGACGGCATCATGCCGTCCTGCTCCCAGATTCCCTCACCAATCTCGTCACCGCGATATTCGATGCCGTGGGTCACGGTGGGCCAGCCGTAGTTGCCGCCTGACTGGGGATGATTGAGCTCGTCACCGCCGCGCGGGCCGTGCTCGACGGTCCAGACCTGATTCGTCTCCGGATGCAGGGCCGCGGCCTGGATGTTGCGATGGCCGTAGGACCAGATCTCCGGCGCGCCACCCTCGCCGTCCGCAAAGGGGTTATCAGCCGGCACTGATCCATCCTGACCAATGCGAACGACGGCGCCGATGTGATTCATCGGGTTTTGCGATTCGGTGCGAATCTCGGCGTTCATGCGGTCACCCAGACCGACAAACAGGTTGCCGTCGGGATGAAAGACGATGCGGGAACCGAAGTGACCGCGCGATGCATAGGAAGGACTCTGGCGGAAGATGACTTCCACGTTTTCCAGTGAGGTCGCATCGTCGCTCAGGCGAGCGCGGCCCACCGCCGTGCGACTCTCATCACCGTCCGGCTCGGAAAAGGTCATGAAGATCGTGCGGCTCTCGGCAAAGTCCGGCGCCACGGCGATATCCAGCAAGCCGCCCTGGGAACGATCGGGCGAGTGCACTTCGGGCACGTTGGCAATGGGCTCGGAGATCGTGCCGTCGAGCATCACATGGCGCAAGGGACCGGATCGTTCCGTGACCAGCAGGCTGCCGTCCGGCAGGAAGGCCAGTGCCCAAGGGCGATTCAGGCCTTCGACGAGCGTTTCCAGCGCCCAGCCTTCGGACTCGACGGGTTTCGGCGCTCGGGTCTGGCCATCGAACACGGGCTCGAACTGCGGCGCATTGGGCTCACGGGTTTCCTCCGCCATCTGCCCGGAATCCGCTACGGGTTCATCGGCAGGTTCGTTGGTTGCCACGCCAACCGGAGAGGTCAGGTTGTCATTGACAGAGGTGTCGCTGGCGGTCTCGCCGCTGTCAACTGCACCGTTACTGGCGCCGCCGCAGGCCGCCAGAGCCAGGGCCAGCCCGGCAATTAGAATTCTCATAGTGAAGCACTCCCGCTGAATCGAAAAAATAACAACAGACTCCTAAGAGCTGCGAGCATAGCAGCAGGGAATCAAAAACGCGTTTCACGAGCCTTCGGGAGACTCGGGCAATGGAGGTCTCTCTTCGGGGTCATCATCATCGTCGACCCGTTCACGATCCGGGAGCGCTTCCAGGTGTTCCATGATTCGGCCGACCAGGGGCTCGAGTCCGCGTCGAGCGACGGCGGAAATCGCGAACCAGGGCCCTTCCCAGGCCAGACCGGCGACAATGTCGGCGCATCGTGCATCGGCCTCTTCATCGGACAGCTGATCGGTCTTGGTCAGTACCAGCCAGCGCTCGCGCTCGGACAGTTCCTGATCGAAACTGGCCAATTCGCCTTCCAGCGTTCGCACCTGCTCGATGGGGTCCGTGTCGTCGATCGGCGCGATATCGACCAGATGCAGCAGCAGTCGCGTGCGCTTGAGATGTTTCAGAAAGCGGATGCCTAGCCCGGCGCCGCCGGCAGCGCCTTCGATGATGCCCGGAATATCAGCAATGACGAAGCTGCGGCCGGGCTCGAGGCTGACCACGCCCAGATTCGGGTGCAGCGTGGTGAAGGGGTAGTCGGCCACCTTGGGTCGAGCGGCCGACACGGCACTGATCAGCGTTGACTTGCCGGCGTTGGGAAAGCCCAGCAATCCGACATCCGCCAGCACCCGCAGCTCGAGAAACAGGTCTCGTGCTTCACCGGCCTTACCCGGCGTGGACTGACGAGGGGCTCGGTTGACCGAAGACTTGAAATGCACATTGCCGCGGCCGCCTTCGCCGCCTTGCGCCACCTTGACCCGTTCGCCGTGCTCGGTCACCTCGCCAATCAGCTCCTCCGTTTCCAGGGCTTTGACGACCGTACCGAGTGGTACGCGGATTTCCACGTCAGCGGCTGACTTTCCGCTGCGATCGCGCCCTGCGCCCGGTTCTCGGTTGCGCGCCTTGAAGTGTCGGGCATGGCGGAAGTCCGCCAGCGTGTTCAAGCCGGAATCGCCAACGAGCCAGATACTGCCGCCTCGACCGCCGTCACCTCCGTCCGGTCCGCCCTTGGGGATGTACTTTTCGCGCCGAAAGGACACGCACCCGTGCCCCCCGTCGCCCGCGCGCACGTGGATGGTCGCCTCGTCGATGAACATGGCCCTGATGCTACGCCCGATCGACGCCCCGGGCGGCGTGTCTACCATCCTCCGTCCCCCGTGTGACCCCTGCGGAAGGAGCCCCCGATGCCACGCGTTGCTGTTGTTCTCTCGGGTTGCGGCGTCTACGACGGCGCCGAGATCCACGAGTCCGTCTC
>JBCDLQ010000322.1:0-3956 GCA_039414335.1 Pseudomonadota bacterium
GGTCGATCGACCCGATCAATGATTCAAGCAATGGCGTACGAACCGATGTCGACTCACTGGACGTGGGATCGACTGAGTGCGCCTGATTCATGAGAGAGGCGTCAGACTCAATTCGTTGAACCGGTGTCGGAACGTACCGATTCGGAAGCGGGTTTGATGGGCGTTGCGGCGGCGCGCTTACCGAAAACGGAATTTAGTTTTTCTGCTGACGGATCCATATCGATGGTGCCATTGAAACGGGCGCCGTCCTTCAGACTGATTCGAGGTGCCGTGATGCTACCGGTGACCTGTGCTGTTTCCAGAATCACCACCTGCTCACTGGCGACCAGGCTTCCGTCTACCAGACCTTCGATACAAATGACCTGTGCATGAACATCTGCGAAAACACGCCCATCAGAACCGATCGTAACCCGATTTGACTTCAATTCTACAGTTCCTCGGACCTCTCCCTGAATCATCAAGTCTTCTTCACCGCGAACCGCCCCTTCGACCTGGATCGACTTACCAATCACGGCTTGGGCCCCTGAAGGAGAACCGCCAGCGCTAGGCTGTACGCGTTGTGGTGAGACGGAGGTTTCGGATTCTGAATCTCGACGATTGAACATGGAATGGGAGCCTAGGGGGAAATATTCGACGATTCTAACTCCACCGGCCTTCGAGGCCTTAACAATCCTGGCACGGGTCTGAATGACACGCAGTCTGATTTGCATTGTTGTCGTCAATGAGGCTAGCCTGATGCCCAGTCTCGAAATCACCAGGACAATCTGTACGCATAGCGATTCCTGACCGAAGCCCCGGAGGTTTGACCATGAACAGCATGATCCGATACGCCGTCACTGTTTTGCTGGCCACGACCGTTACCCTCGGCCTGTTCTATCTGATGCATCACCTGATCGATCAGGACCTGCTGGAACCGTCACCGGTTCTTCCTGTTGTCAGCATTCAGTTCGGTCCGGTAGATTTCCCGGAGCCTCCACCGCCCAGGACGCCTGAAAAAGCGCCCGAAAAAGAGGAAACTCCGGAGCCGCCGGCTATTCCAACGATCAGCCCGATCACGCCCGTCAGCGCAGAGCCGATGCAGATTGATCGTAGTCCGCAGGGGACTCCCAGTCCCTACAGGCAAGGAACGGTTCGCGCTCCAAGTCTGGCGAGCGTGAATCAGGATGCAGGGCCCGAGAATCCAAGGCCACCAATCTATCCCCCCACAGCAGCGCAGCAAGGCATTGAAGGTTGGGTCAGGGTTGAAGTCGTCGTTGATGCGAGGGGGAGGGTGCGCTCTACGCGAGTTCTGGAATCACAGCCAAGGGGTGTCTTCGACAGCGCGGCCTTGGCTGCGATCAGTGGCTGGTCCTGGCGACCGAAGATTGTCGATGGACGCGCAGTAGAACAAACACTGGTGCAGGAAATGACGTTCAGCCTCGAGGACTGAGTCAGATGCCGGCCCGTAAGGGTCGGCATCATCGATCAGCTGTTGGCGAAAGACTTCTCTATCTTCGCCCAGGCGTCACGCAGCGTGACAGCCCTGTTGAATACAGGCTTCTCGGGCGTTCCATCAGGGTCGGGTACAAAGTACCCCAAACGTTCGAATTGGAAATACTCGCCGGGACTGGCTTCTCCCACGCCGGGCTCCAGTTTGGCACGGTCCAGCACTTCCAATGAATCGGGATTCAGGTGTTCCAGAAAATCCCCATCTTTGTCAGCACCAGGATGTGGAACGCAGAACAGTCGATCATAGAGACGTACTTCGGCGGTCACCGCATGCTCAGCAGATACCCAGTGGATCGTGCCCTTGACCTTGCGATCGGCTCCAGGCTGGCCCGAACGGGAATCGGGATCATAGGTGCAGCGCAGCTCCTGAACGTTTCCATCATCATCTTTGATGACCTGATTACACTGAATGATGAAAGCATTCCTCAAGCGAACTTCACCGCCGGGCTTCAGCCGAAAGAATTTCCGCGGCGCGTCTTCCATGAAGTCGTCAGCCTCGATGAACAACTCACGAGTCATCGGTACCTGACGCGTACCCATGTCCGGATTCTGAGGATGATTCGCTGCCATCATCCATTCAGTCTCACCCTCAGGGAAGTTCGTCAGCACCAGCTTCAACGGTCGAAGAACCGACATTCGACGCGGTGCGCGTACGTTCAGATCATCACGAAGATTACGTTCCAGTTCACCAAAGGGAATCACACTTTCTGATTTCGTGACGCCAATTTCATTGCAGAAAGATCGAATCGATTCAGGCGTGAATCCACGGCGACGAACGCCGGCAATGGTCGGCATTCGCGGATCATCCCAGCCACCGACATGGCCCTCGTCGACCAAACGTGTCAGGCGACGCTTTGAAAGCACCGTGAAATCCAGATTCAGTCTGGAGAATTCGATCTGATAAGGCCGGCTGGGGACGGGTAGATGCTCGATGAACCAGTCGTAGAGCGGTCGATGGTCTTCGAACTCCAGCGTACAGAGCGAATGGGTGATGTGTTCGATCGCGTCTGATTGGCCATGGGCGAAGTCATATGATGGGTAGATGCACCAGTCTGAACCTGTTCTCGGATGATGCTGATGGCGGATTCGGTAGATCACCGGATCCCTTAAATTGATATTCGGTGCTGACATGTCGATTCGCGCGCGCAGGACGTGTGCACCGTCCGGGAACTCACCAGCGCGCATTTGCCGGAAAAGATCGAGGCTTTCTTCCTTGGGCCGATCGCGGAACGGGCTGTTCAGTCCGGGTTCGGTCAGACTACCTCTCTGATCGCGAATCGTTTCCGCATCCTGGCTGTCGACGTAGGCCAGACCGTTTTCGATCAGATGAACGGCATAGGCGTAGAGCGTTTCGAAATAGTCCGAGGCGTAACACTCGTTCTGCCAGGCATATCCCAACCAGCTGACGTCATCTCGAATGGCATCGATGAACCGCTGCTCTTCACGAGCCGGATTGGTATCGTCGAATCGGAGATTCGTGGTGCCACCAAATTCCAGGGGCAGACTGAAATTCAATACGATTGATTTCGCATGACCGATATGCAGGTAGCCGTTGGGCTCCGGCGGAAAGCGGGTGACCAGTGACTCGTACTGACCATTGTCCAGCTCCTTGCGGATCCGGTTGCGGATAAAGTTTGTGGGCGTGGTCTCTGGCGTCGACATGTCTTACGGTTTCAGCATTGCAATCGGTCATTGTATCGCTCATCGAACTGATTCGGGAGCATCCGCTCATCTTCTCGACGGGTCCATCGTGGCATACTTTCTGACCCGCAACCCGTGAAGAGCCACCATGAGTGACCTGACTTTCAACCACAAGAAACTGTCCAATCGCATTCTCCTAGCAATGGTGCTTGGCTTGGTCTTCGGGATACTGATCAACGTCTTCGCCAGCGGAGTGCCTTGGGTCCAGACATTTCTCATTGATGGAGTCCTTGCGGTAGTCGGTGAAATCTTTGTTCGTTTTCTCAGCATGTTGGTCGTGCCCCTTGTGTTCGTCTCTCTGATCACGGGCGTCAGTTCTCTGAGCGATCCGAGCAAACTCGGGCGCGTGGGAGGAAAATCAATCGGTCTGTATATGCTGACAACCGGGATCGCAATCACGCTTGCATTGGCTGCAGCTGTGATCGTGCAACCTGGTGTAGGGGCGAATCCGGAAGAGATGGTGGAACGAGAAATTGCAGCCCAGCCGTCTTTCAAACAGGTGCTCGTTGATATGGTTCCGCGAAACCCGGTAGCGGCAATGGCCAATGGCGATATGTTGCCGATCATCGTGTTCGCGATTCTGATCGGCCTGTCAATTGCCTTGTCAGGAGCAGCGGGTCGAAATGTTGGGCAGTTCTTTGCCGACTTCAATACGGTGATCATGAGGTTGGTGGGCTTCGTGATGCTACTTGCACCCTATGGTGTGTTTGCTTTGATCGCAGGACTGGCGGCGACAACAGGCATCAGCACCTTCGAAGGTCTGATCA
>JBCDLQ010000323.1:0-3950 GCA_039414335.1 Pseudomonadota bacterium
GAAGAGTACTCGCAGAAATTTGCCGAAGGCTTTCTGTATCCGGCGTTTGCAGGAATCTGCACCTGCAGCCACGAGCGGATCAAGGACTACCCTGCACGAGTCGTGCTGGAGTATCTGAACACGGGGCTGCTGTTTTCTTCCGTAAGAAGGGTCACACAGGGAACGCAGGAAGTCGTGCAGCGACTGGCCGATGGCGTTCATCAGACCCATCTCGAAACCGAGGTGAGAGACGTGGTTCCCTCTGACTCGAGCGTTGCCGTTGAAACAGACGCAGGCACGGCGTCATTCGATCACGTGGTGCTCGCGGCACAGGCCAACCAATCGATTCGATTGCTGAATGGCGCCATGCCCGAGGAACGCCAGGTTCTGAGCGCGTTCACCTATGAACCCAGTCGGGTGATCGTTCACCGAGATGAGCGCCTGGCGCCGCCCGGTGGCCCTTCAGAATGGGCACCGGTCAATTTCCTGCTGAGCAATCCGGAGACGACGCCGATGGCCACCATCTGGATGAACGCCATTCAGGCCATGCCTGAGCACGCAGATGTGTTTCAGACCTGGAATCCGATCATCGATCCAGAACCCGACCTAGTGATCGCGGAAAGCAGCTTCGAGCGTCCGGTCGTCAATGCATGCTCCCTGAAGGGACTTAAGCGGCTGGATGAACTGCATCGGCAACGGAACCGACGCGTCTGGTTCTGTGGCTCCTACGCAGCGCACGGTATTCCGTTGTTGGAAAGCGCCGCACATTCAGCCCTCTCTATCGCAGAACGACTGGGCGCTCAAAGGCCGTGGTCGATAGACGGGATTCATTCGGACCGCAGCGTCTCATCCGTTCGACCGTCCCAATAGAGTCCGGTTATTCCGTTGACATCACCGGATTCATCGCGCTCGAATCGCATCCGGAACCAGTGCACGCCTTCGATGGTGAATACGTCCTCATCGAGTGCAAGCAGCGGGGTTTCCGATGACGCGCCTTCGCGGCTGTAGATCAGACTCTCCCCCTCTCTACGAATCACTCGGGGACCGAACTGACCGATATAGTCATCCAACATTTCTGGATCGGGCCGGTACACTTCTTCCCTGGAGATCAGGCCGTCCTGCAGCCAGGCCAGACGGGGCGCTACCGCTTCCTGCCTTTCCGGATCCGCTGCCAGAGCGGCCTGGAAGTCCGCCACTGCCCCGGCATGGTCATTCATTCGGGTTCGGATGTCGGCCCGTCCTTCCAACCAGGCTGCTCCACCAAACTGATCGACTCCCCAGTCGGCGATCCCGCCGGCCAGATCAAGCTGACCACGTTCGACGAGAAATGAACCCACGTTCTGGGCTTCGGCACCAGCCACGTCTTCCGGGAGACCGGCGAGAATCTGCGTGACCTGCGCAAGCGAGGATTCGCCCAGAGGTCCAGTCGCGATGCGCCGTAGCGCCTTTCTTGCCTGAAAGCCTGGTGCGTCCCAACGGTAATAGTCCAGATAGCGCACGGCCCAATGCGTATCGTCGAAGGCCAGGTCGAGCACGTCTGCCGCGATCGACAGACCCAGGGCCGTATTGGTGAAGTACACCAAAGCCTCTCGACGACTCGGATAAGCCAGCACAAAGCAGCGAAAGTTGCCGTTGTCACCCCAGTGCCAGATCGCCGGGTCGCCATCGCCCTGCTGATAGCCCCAGCCGAGCGTCCAGCCCAGGTACTCCCAGGTGCTCTCGTCTCCCCAACCACCGATATCCGATTGGCGCGACACCATGGCCTGCCCGAGTTCATCGGACAGCCCTTCTCCATCCATAACGGCAATGATGAAGCGCGCATAGTCGCGGGCGGTGGTGTGCAGACTGGCCGCAGCGTTTGGCGAATCGGGCCGGCGCTTTTCGGTCGGCTGACCCGCCAGGTCGTGGGGGCTTGCCGAAGATCGCTCGTAAGTCTGAGTCCAAACAAATGAAGAAGACGCCATGCCCAGCGGTTCAAACACTTCTTCGCGAGCGAGCTCATTCAATGACTTGCCCGTGCGGCGCTCCAGCACGGTGGCAAGAAAGACGAATCCTTCTCCGGAATAGCCCCAGGTGGTGCCCGGATCATTGTTCAACTCCAGCGGCGTGCCACCCCAGTTGGGCAGGCCAGAGTTATGGGTCAGCACCATTCTGGCAGTAATCTCGCGCGCCCTGGGATCGTGGGCAAGACGTTCATAACCCTGCTCATCCCAAAGCGGCGCATCGAGTTCAAGAACGCCGCGTGCCGCCAACCTGAGCGTGATGTAGGCCACCACGGGTTTGCTGAGCGAGGCAGCCTCGAAGACCGTCTGCTCGGTCACCAAGGCGCCGGAACTTGTGTCCTTGACTCCGAGCGCATAACTCCACTGCACCTCGCCGGCCTCGATCCGTGCGATCGCCAGCCCGGGAATCTGGGCATCTTCCATCAAATCTGCCAGGCGCAGAATTGGCGGTGTTTCGCCCTGAGCAGCAAGCAGCACGGTTGAGGGCAACAGCAAGCTCAGGCACAGGAAGAAGAATCGAATCATGGACGGCCATCCTTGGTCAGGCTCAGACAAGATGGCAATAGGTATAACCGATCCGAATGCTCATGGCCCGTGTCGGTCGTCATGCACCAGCGCGTGGCAGTCCATCTCTGACGCCTCCACTTCACTGAGAAGTCCAAGCGGTACTCAGGGCGCAATCTGGAAGGAACATTCCAGCAGTTACACTCGAAAAAAAGCTGCATCAGCGTAGACACTCCGTCATTGCGTTCATCCCGATTCAATTGAGGGAACCTTCTGTGTCAACAATTTGATTACCTGCATTGATACTGATAGGCGCAGTCCTACTTGCGACGGCGAATATGGCCTGGTCCAGCGAGACAAGCTTCGATCGCATGCAGATCGAGGAGCAGTTGTTGGGGTTCTGGGCCGGTGGTGTGGTTCGCCAGGGCTCGATTCTCAGGTTGGAAATTGAAATCCGGCGCGGTGAATCGGGTCTCGAGGCAACCCGAAACTTCCTCGACTGGCTGGGCTATGCCCGCTTCCGCCGGTTCCCGTGACGGTAGCTGAGGACGGCACGATCACGATCGAACCCGTCTATTAGGGCAGCGCAGTCCTGCAGCTCGACCCGCTTTATCGTCAGCTGGTCGGCGAGGCCGGCAACTTGAATCCTCAGGTTTCCGTCCATCTGGTGAAGATTCCACCACCGGTTCGACGCGGCTTTACGGAGGAGGAAGTCAAGATCACCTCTGGAAATATCGAGCTCGCCGGAACGCTGGTCCTACCGGAAGGGACTGGACCACATCCTGCCGTTGTGCTCGTCTCGGGTCGCGGTTGCTCCGCACGAAGCGAGCTCGAGGGTTTCGAAGGTTTCATTGCCCGCCACGGCGTTGCGGCACTGGCCTAGGACAAGCGGGGTGCCGGAGAGAGCCAGGGGGACTGCGCGACCTTTACCTTCGAAAATCTCGTCGATGACGCTATGGCCGTGATGGAGTTTGTTCGTGCTGATCCCCGCATCGACGCAACACGCGTCAGTCTGCAGGGAGGCTCAGCAGGTGCACGGACTTCGCAAGGGGTCGCTGAGCGAGCACTTGACGACCCTGAAATCGAGCTGCCCGCGTTCATCATTATCTGGTTCGGGCCAGGCACTTCAATACGCACGCAGCAAACCGAAAGCGGACTGGCCTTAGGCGAGCAGATCGGCTTGACCGACGCGCAACAGGCATTGGTTAGCCCCGCCCTGGAGCTCAACTACGCCGTTGAACTGTCAGATGAGCAGGTCTTCCCGGAACTCGAGGCCATCAGAATCCAGGCCTCGGAAGAAGGCTGGGTGAATCGCCTCTTTGGCGACACGGATTTCGCTTCATCGGCAGAGACCGTGGACCAACTCTGGGTACGTCGGTTCCAGCTCAATCCCGAGGAAACCCTGTCGCGACTGTCGGACACGCCCTATCTCGCCCTATCTCGCCCTATCTCGCCCTATCTCGC
>JBCDLQ010000324.1:0-3895 GCA_039414335.1 Pseudomonadota bacterium
CTGGCTCAGACGTTTGGATGTCGAAGCGGGCGATTTGGAATGGACTCAGCAAGTACCCGCGGGGTGTGAGGCGTTGGATGTACCGATGAGCCGGCCAACAGCCCCAGTGATTCTCTGTAGCGATGGCCGCCGATTGACGCCGGGCGACGGCGGGGATTCCTGGAAAGAGTTCCTACCCACCGTCACTTCGGAACTTGATTCTGCCTTGTGGAACGGCCGGGTTTCCGGCTTTGTGACGGCGTCAGAGAGCCGGATTCCTCCAATGCATCCCTTGCTAATGCTCAAGTATCTCTGAGCAATCACATTTCCCCTTCGGCCAAGTTCTGCGCCATGAAGGCGAGCAGCGCCGGCCAGATTTCCTGCCGTGCGGCAGCAGTGGCTGCGATCGTCGGCCGATCGGGAGGGCTCGACAGGAAGTGGCCCGCGTCAGCGAAAACCAAAGCTGTCGTTGGCTTGCCCGCAGTCTGCCGGGTTCGAGCAATCGATTGAGCCATAGCGCCCGAGGGCCAGGTCTCATCCTTCAAGCCGCCGGCGACAAACACCGGCACGTCGATTTCTTCGACGGGTATGCGGGCTGCTGCGATTCGGTCCGGATTGTTGTCGCGGCCACGCTGGTGGGCCTCACTCATGGTGATCTTGTTCGGGTCCTCATCCGGCAGAAACACGTTCTGCATGCCGTCGTAGGGCACGAAGGGCAGGGCTTCGCCGTCGAAGGAGAAGCTCGAGGGCGGCTCACCGGGCCCGCCGCCCCAACCCTCCCAGACCACGTCCGTGGGCACGATGGCGGCGATGGCGCTGATGCCTTCCGTGCGCGTGCCGGCCAGCAACACGAATTCAGCCCCTTTTGAGACGCCAAAAAGCGCGATACGGCTGGCATCCAGGTCTTCGATCGTTTTCAAGTGTTCAATGAGCTCGCCCATGCGGTCGACGGGGATATCGACAAAGCCCCGCGGTAGATCGGGAAACTGCTGCTCCTGGTCGCCCCAGGCCGGCGAGTAGTAGGGCAGACCGACGGCCGCGTAGCCGCGCGCTGCAAAGTAGGGTGCCATGCTTCTGGAGCCGCGATCATTGCCTTCCGAGCCGCCGAGGAGGATCACGACCGGCAGCGGTGTTTCGTGAATAACAGGTTTCTGGATGTAGGCGCCCTGGAAGGCTTCATCCAGCGATATTTCTTCCGTTTCAATGAAGCTCATCGCTCGTTCTAGATCGGCCTCGGCCAGCACCGCGTCCGACTCGGGGTCCAGAACGCGGAATCGAACCGTGTCCTCGGGCAGTTCGTCCAGCAAGACCTCTTCATGGCGCTGCATGGACCAGAATGCGCCATAGCCATCGCTGTCGGTCCAGTCGCCGCTGATTGGTGCCTGGGCCATCGGCATCACCTGACCCTGATCGTTGGCTTCGAACATCGCGTTGGACTGGTACCAGACATCACCGCTGTCGTTCCGGCGTGTTGCCTGTACCTGAACGGTCTGTCCTGGCTCCAGACCGGAGACGCTGACGGACACCGGGTCGCCAAGGCGAGAGGGGTTGGCGTCGAAGGCGACTTCGACATCGGCCAGTGCGGGTAGGGACAGGGCGAAGAACAGCCCAAACAAGGCGAAAATTGCTATGCGAAGAGTCTTCGACGGCATGGATCCTTTCCTCGGTCGGTAATCAACGGTCACTATCATACGGACAGGCCGGGCGGGATGTAGTTCCTGATTCTATGTACCGATCCCTTCTGGCCAGCCATCATGCTGGGCGAATCACGGTGACTCTGCGACAATCCAGCGCTCCATCGACCCCGCAAGCCAAGAATTCGGAGTAGCGCGCACATGAACCCCTACGTCACCCATTTCGAATGCAGCCTGGACGGCCAGCACTACCCCACGGGCCCGGCCTATCGCCTGTCCGATGCGGGCCGACCGCTGCTCGTGCGCTATGACCTGGACCGGATTGCGGCGACCACGGATCGGGACGAAGTCGCGGCCCGCTCGGGTGGGTTCTACAATTGGGAGGAGCTACTGCCCTTCGAGCATCCTGATCGCATCCCCCGGCTGGGTGAGGTCGATACGCCGTTGATTCGATTGGGTAGCGCGCCGTCGGTGGTCGTCAAGGACGAAGGCCGCCTGCCGACGGGCTCCTTCAAGGCCCGCGGCCTGGCATTGGCTGTCAGCATGGCCAGGGAGCTGAAGCTCGATCGCCTGTGCATGCCGTCGAACGGCAATGCGGGTGCGGCCCTGGCCGCCTACGCCTCCCGCGCGGGCCTGGCATCGCTGGTCTATTGCCCCGCCGACACGCCGCGCATGAACATCGATGAAACGCGCTTGTGCGGTGCCGAGGTCGTCGAGATTGATGGCTATATCGATGACTGCGGCAAGCTGCTGGCGGAGCGTGCCGCTGCGGAAGGCTGGTTCGACGTCTCCACGCTCAAGGAGCCCTATCGCCTGGAAGGCAAGAAAACCATGGGCCTGGAACTGGCGGCCCAGTATCACTGGTCCCTGCCCGAGGCGATCTTCTATCCCACGGGTGGTGGCACGGGCCTGATCGGCATGTGGAAGGCCTTCGCCGAGATGAAGGCCCTGGGCTGGATCGACGGCCCGCTGCCGAAGATGTTTGCCGTGCAGGCCGACGGTTGTGCGCCGATGGTGCGGGCCTGGGAAGCCGGTGATGAATTCGCCCAGCGCTGGGAAGACGCCCATACGCGCGCGGCCGGCATCCGCGTGCCGCAAGCCGTGGGTGATTTTCTGATCCTGCGCACGGTTCGCGAGTCCGGGGGGCAGGCGCTGGCGGTTTCGGAAGAAGCCATCGAAGCCTCCTGGCGCGAGCTGGCCCGCGAAGACGGCGTATTGATGTGTCCCGAAGGGGCGGCAACCCATGCAGCCTGGAAACAGGCCGTGCAGTCCGGTGCCCTCGCAGCCGATGCCGACGTCCTGCTGTTCAACTGCGCGACGGGCTTGAAGTACGAACTGCCTCGCTAAAGGGCGTTTCAGGTGGCTGGCTTCCGGTCCGATGCGACATCGGGACCTGCTGGAAGCGCTGGGGATTGAAGCGGTGCTCGCCGGTCTGAGTGTTCCGATTCTGAGAATTCAACTGTTTCATTGCGCTGACAGGTCGAGGACGGCTCAATCCTGAAATCACGCGCTGTTGACTGGTTTCAAGAATAAATCCCAGTCTTTTCATTTACTTAAGCTTACGACACGATGGCTGGCACGGAGTTTGCTCTACGGATGCTGAAGCAACCGATACAGGAGCACGACGATGAGCGCCAATCACCTCGCAAGCAATGACTTCGACCATCCCTACATGGATCACCGTTCTGCCCAGGCAGCGGCCGCCGGTTTCTCGACGCCTGTCAGTCAGGCCTGGACCGTGTCCTTGGGCGCTGGTGGTGCGATTGCTGACCATTCCACGGAAAGGCGCGTTACACCCCCTTTTTGCTTTGCCGGTGGAGCGTCATGATGATCGACCGATCTCTTATCAAACGCTTCGCAGCACTGATTTTCGTTTCGATGGTGGCCGCAGCTCATGCAGCCCCTGTTTCCTACCAGGGGCAGTTGACCTCGTCCGGTGCACCCTTCGACGGCAATGTTGACCTTCGTTTCCGGCTGTTTGAGCAGGCGTCGGGCGGCAGCGCCCATGGCCCGCAAATCGTTCGCAACAACTGGCCAGTTGACAACGGCCTCTTTCAGGTCGACCTGGACTTCGATCCGAGCCTGTTCGACGGTCGCGACCTGTACCTTGAAGTCCGAGTCAACGACACCCCGCTTGAACCCCGTCAGCGCGTTACGGCGACGCCGGTGGCGGCCTTTGCCTTGAATGGCAACGAGGGGCCTGCCGGACCGCAAGGTCCACAAGGACCCTCCGGATCAGATGGGGCTGTTGGCCCGGTTGGGCCACAAGGTCCGATTGGGCC
>JBCDLQ010000325.1:0-3881 GCA_039414335.1 Pseudomonadota bacterium
ATTAATGAACTCATTAGTACATTTTAAAAAGACGGCGAGTAACGTTGTGTGAAGAAGAAACGAGTTCGCAGAAAGGACCCAGAGAAGCGGGCCGCCATCCTGGCGGCAGCCGGCGAGCTATTCCTCGAGAAATCCAAGGGCACGATCTCAATGGACGACGTGGCCAAGCGAGCCGCCGTTTCCAAGATCACGGTCTACAACCACTTCGCCGACAAGAGCGAACTGTTCCGGACCATGATCGAGGCCAAGCTCAACGCCAACCTGAGCTTTCAGTTGATTGAAGATCTGGATGGGGAGGACGCCTTCGAAGACCTGGTGAAGATTGCGAAGGGCTACACGAACATCATCTATTCCCATGACGGATTGAACATGTTCAAGACCGTGATGGCAGAAACCAAGCGCGACAGTGATGTCCCGCAGATGTTCTACCGCGCAGCGGTCAGGCCGGTTCGCGAAACGCTCTCAAAACACCTCCACAAGCTGGAACAACAGGGGGGTTATGAATTCATCGATATCGAGCTGGCCGCCGATATCTTCTTTACCCTGTTCCGCGGTGATGCCTTCATGCGCTTGTCGATGAACATCGACCAGGAACCCAAGGCAGAGGCGCTGGATCAGTTCACTCGCAAGGTCATCAGACTCTATCTGAGGATGTTCGAAAGAACCCATGGGGAACGAACCACCTCGACCGAGACACTGGCCTACCTAAATCAAATTCAACGCTTCACCGCCAGCCTCGAAGTCTGCCAACCGACGCTCGTCCTAATGCGGCGCAGTGTCAGCCATCCCGATATTGCGGAGGCCATCGCCGCGACAGAGGGGGCCGCCAATGAAGCCTTGGAGAGCTTCAAGCAACTCCTGAGACAGCACAAATGCCTCAAGACACCCCGGCACTCCAAAGCCCTCAAGGCACTTTGTGATGAGTCCGTTGAGGAAATCTCTGCCAGCGAAGAATCCGAAATCATTCGAGATAGCTTGGTCGCGGGTTATCTACTACAGATCGTTACGCAACTGCACTCGTCCATCAAAAGTGCGGCTTTCACAGCGACACAGGCTGGACTGGATGGAGACTCAGCAGTCATGGCGCCTCATGCAGAAGGTCTCGATGCGCTGACTCAGATCGCCGAGTCAACCCTATCTTCGATCAACTGAGGAATTCCAGAGCGGCAAACCCAACAATTCTTTCACTCAAGCCGATCCATCAGCCGGTAGCATGAGCCTTCGACTGTTTCAGGTATTGGGCGAGTGCGATTTCGCGGATTCAAATCGATCGGTGTTCTGTGCCTGGCTGCACTCGCGGGCTTGCTAGCCACACCGGCCTGGGGCAATGGAGGCCTTGTCACGGAAATCAGTGGCGTGGATGGGGAACTGCTGGCCAACGTGCGCGCTCATTCGAGCCTCTACGCAGCCCAGCGCCTGGATGATGTTTCGGTCTGGCGCCTGCGCCAGCTGGCCACGGACACGCGAAGCGAGGTTCGCGACGCACTGCAACCCTTCGGCTACTACCGGCCGCGCATCGAAGTCCGCCTGGAGCCGCCCGAAGGCGGAGCACCCTGGCGAGCCCTGATCAATATCGACCCTGGCCAGGCCACCTTGATTCGAGGGCTCAATCTGAGAATCCAGGGCGAGGGTATGAACGACCCAGAGCTGATCGCCTGGCAGGCGGCCTGGCCTCTCACGCCCGAATCCCGTCTGGTTCACGCCGATTTCGAATCTGCCTGGCAGGCCTTGGCCCGATTGGCAGAACAACAGGGTTACTTCGATGCGGAGTTCATCGAACGACGGATCGAGGTTGATCCTGATCGCGGCATTGCCGACATCGTGTTGCGCTTCGATACGGGAGACCGCTATCGCTTCGACGGCTACCGCCATGACGATCAGACCTTTTCTGATCGTCTGATCAATCGCCTGAGCATCATCCAACCCGGCGAACCCTATGCCGCTGCCCGCGTGGACGAGCAGCGTGAGGTGCTGATTCGCTCAGGGCTCTTCCAGCGCGTCGTGGTCGAAGAAGCGCGAAACGAGGGCCAGGGCACGGTAGCGCTCGACTACGGGCTCGAAGCTCGACCTCCCAACGCCTATCGAGCGACGGTGGGTTTCGGCACGGACACGGGTGCTCGCCTGCAGCTGGGCTGGACCCGCCACTATCTGTCATCGCGCGGCAATCGCATGGACCTGGGCTTCGGGGCGCAGCAGCAGAACAGTGAGTTCGTCCTGCGCGGCGACTACCTCCATCCTCGCAGCGACCAGCCCTTTGATTTCTGGACCGCCGGATTCGTGTTGCGACGGGAGCAGGACGACTTCCGCTTCTCCGACGAAGACCGCATCGAATCGGTGTTCGAGAGCTTCGATGGCCGACGGGAACAGGCCGAGCTGGTGCTGGGCCGTCTGGAAGAACGCATCGCGCCAATCCGGGGGCTTCAGCCCATCGAAGAACGCCTGTTCGTTTCCTTCCTCGATGAATCTTTCGACGCGCTGCGCGCCGGCAACCTGAGCGAAGAGAACCAGGCCCTGCTGGCCGCCAACCCCGAACTGGAGCCCTATCTCCAGGATGAAACGCAAACGCTGGCCTTGGGCGCCAACTGGCAGCTGTTCAATGTTTCGGGCACGGGTTTCTTCACCCAGGGTCAGGTCATCGATGCCCGCTTGCTGGGCGCCAGCGAATCGCTGGGCTCCGATGTGAGCTTCGCGCAGGCGTATCTTGGAGCCCGCTGGCATCAGCTCTTCGGCGACCGGCACAAGCTGCTCCTGCGCGCCGAGGCTGGCTACACTGAAGCCGACGTGGACGAACTGAACCTGACCCTGAACGACGAGACGCTCGATCTGTCGATCACCGAGCTACCGGAGCGCTACCGCTTCAAGACCGGCGGCGACCGCACCGTGCGCGGCTACGCCTTCGAGGCCTTGAGCACCAATCGCAACGGTGGCAACCATCTGCTGGCCCTGTCGGCCGAGTACGAGTATCGCGTCGGCGAGAACTGGTCACTGGCGGCCTTCTATGACATTGGCAACGCCTTCAATGATTTCGATCAGATCAAACTCAAGCGGGGCATCGGCGCGGGCTTTCGCTTCTACACGGTGATCGGACCGATCCAGGTCGATCTCGCCCAGGCCCTGGATGATGAGGACCAACCCCTGCGCCTGCACCTGACCATTGGTACTCGACTGCTATGAGTGACGCGACCACCAAGGCGCAACCCGCTTCACGCCGCTGGATCAAGCGATTGGGGCTGGTCCTGCTGGTCGTGCTGATCGTCGCCATTCTGGCGGCCTTCGGCGCTTACTACTGGCTGACTCGAACGACGTCCGGCGCCAGCTTTGCCCTGTCGCAAGCCCAGTCAGCACTGGAAGAGATGCGCTGGTCATCGTTGACCGGCAGTCTCCACAACGGCCTGAATCTGTCTGACCTGGAGGTCAGACAGGCCAGCAGCTCGACGCGGATCAGGGAGGCCGAAGTGGCCGCACAGATTCAACTTCTCGGCGGCATCGAGCTGAACATCGAACGCCTTGCGCTTCGCGACATCGACGTTCGCATGCCGCCGCCCGATCCGACTGCCGAAGCAGCGCCGATCACCGAGCTTCCCGACTTGGCCAGCCCAATTCCCGTGACCATCGAATCACTACGGGTTGATCAGCTGCGTGTGCTCGCTGTGGAGTCAGAAGACCCGCTGCTCATAGTCCAGGCCCTGGACTTGGCCGGGCGCTACAACACAGCTCTTGAGCTGGATCGGTTCGAGCTGACCCTGCCGGAGGCAGCGATGACAGCCAGCGGCCAGGCTGGCCTGTCGGCACCGCATCGTCTGGATCTGCAGATCGCTACCACTACGAGCCTGGAATCCATCCCCGAACATCAGATCGACCTGCGCCTGACCGGGCCGCTG
>JBCDLQ010000326.1:0-3878 GCA_039414335.1 Pseudomonadota bacterium
ATGATCGTGATGTGGAGAATTCGTCACCGTCAGGTGAAAGCTTGTTACAGTGCGCGCAGCTGTATAAGGAGAGGTCGCCCTACCGTGTCAGCCAGCCATGACTCACGTCGCGAAGCGGGTCTCGAATGGGCCAGGACCCATCTGGATTGGGTTCCGACTCACATCGAAGGCATTTCTTCCGATGCTTCCTTTCGGCGCTATTTCCGACTCAGCGATGAACAGCAAACGGTTGTGCTCATGGATGCACCGCCCGACCGCGAACCCGTCGCCCCATTTATTGATGTCGCCGGACGCCTGTCACCCCTGGTGAACGTCCCGTCGATTCTCGCTGCCAACATCGATGATGGATTTCTCTTGTTGAGCGACCTGGGTGATACGCCTTTCCACCATGCGCTGGATGCAAACAATGCAGAAGCTCTGTTTGACGGCGCAATCAACAGCCTGATCAAGATCCAGTCTCAAGCCCGGACCCACGGCATGGCCTGTTACGAGCCAGCGCTGTTGATGCGCGAACTGGACCTGTTCATCGACTGGCTTGTCCAACGCCACTGGTCCGTCGAGCCGACGGACGCGGAACTCGACGAGTGGGATCACGTCTGCGCCGTGCTGATTCGCTGGGCTCTGGACCAGAGCCAGGTCTTCTGTCACCGCGATTACATGCCCCGCAATCTGATGGTCGGCGAGTCCGTGCCCGGCATTCTGGACTTCCAGGATGCGGTCATCGGGCCAATCAGCTATGACCCGATCTGTCTTTATCGCGATGCGTTTCTGAGCTGGCCGACAGCGCGCGTCGATGACTGGCTGGAGGCCTATCGACAGCGAGCCCGTCAGGCTGGCCTGGACGTCCCTGAAGATCCGAACCTGTGGCGGCGCACCTGCGACTTCATGGGCGCGCAGCGACACCTGAAGGTGATCGGCATCTTCGCCCGGATCCGTTACCGCGACGGCAAGCCGCGCTATCTTGAAGACACTCCACGTTTCTTCAACTATCTGGAAGCCGCGATTGCTCGCAATCCTGAGCTCGCCAGCCTGGGTCGCTTGATCGACACGTGGTCGTCTCGACGGGCAGAGCCAAGCGCGTGAAAGCGATGCTGCTGGCCGCCGGTCGCGGCGAACGCTTGCGACCCTTGACCGACGCGATACCCAAGCCCTTGATCAGAGTCGGCGATAAGGCGCTGATTGAACACCATCTTCTGCACCTCTCACGGGCTGGCTTCTCGAACGTTGTCATCAATCTGGGATGGCTGGGCGAACGGCTGGTCGAGTCCCTGGGCGATGGCAGCCGCTACGGCCTGCACATCCGATACTCGCAGGAACCACCCGGCGCCCTGGAAACTGCAGGCGGCATTCATCATGCCCTGCCCTTGCTGGGTTCTGATCCCTTTCTGGTCATCAGCGCCGATGTGCTGACCGACTTCCCCTTCGATCGGCTTCTTGGGCTGGAGCCAGCAGGCCTGGGACATCTGATCCTGATCGACAACCCACCGCATCATCCAGACGGTGATTTCGGGCTGACGGCAGGACAGGTCACGCGAGAGGTACCACGCCACACGTTCAGCGGCCTTGGCGTTTTTCGACCCGAATGGTTCAGCGATCTGACCCCAGGACCGCGACCGCTGCGCCCCCTGTTCGAAAAGGCCATCGACGGCGCGAGGCTCAGCGGCGAGTTCTATTCAGGCTTCTGGATGGACGTGGGCTCACCACAGCGACTGGCGCTGGCCCGTCAACGCTATGGCGAGTTGACCGACCCCGACAGCGACTGATTGCAGTCACTCGGCGGCAGCACCGGCAAGACCCCATCGCTCTGCAGCCCTTCGGCGATGCGTGAGAGCGCTGGCGAGGCCTGCACGATCCAGTGGAACACGACGTTCTGCTCGACCAGTGTCTGGCCGGCCTCGTACCAGGCCTCCGGGCTCTTCTCTGCGGCGGCCAGCAGGAGCGGCAAGCAGATCGCCGTTGGCAGCAGCCGGCGGATGTCGGGATGGCTTGTCATCGCTGCATTCTAAGCGCTGACCCGTCGACTGATGGTCTCCAGACTACTCCTGAGTGTTCCGACAATAGGCCATCTGGCACAAGATTCCCCACCCCTATTCCGGCTAGACTAGGCGCTTGTTGGGGATTCACGAATTCGCTCCGGCTTGACAGGTGTGTTAGTGATATATAACACTATTACTCCTGAGAGCCCAATCGATCGAGGAGTATTGATCATGACCTTTCGACTTTTCCTTCTGACTCTGCTGGCTGCAATGATGTTGATCGGCTGCGGCGGCAGTGACGACTCCGAAGGCGCTGCGGCCAACACGATGAGCGCATCGGATGGCGGCAACCCCCTGTTCGAACGCATCGACGCCGACACGGTCATGATTGGCGCCAATCTACAGCGCGTCCCGGAAGACCTGGTTGACCAGCTCTGGCAGCCCCTGGAATCCATGGGCGAATACAACGAAATGACCTACAAGCAGATTGCCGAAGATGCGGAGGAGCGGTCGCCCGTCATCGCAGCACTGATGCGCGAAGTCGCCACGATCGACAGTCGCGAATCCGTCGAGGCCCTGGGGATCAGCTCCAATGGCTACTGGGCCATGCACATGGTCTCGATCTATCCCGTGCTCCACCTCGAGCTGAGCGACCGCGATGCTTTTGTTGCCATGCTCGATCGAGTTCAGAGCGAAAGCGATGCGCCCGCGCCGACCCGAATGGTGGGCGACCAGGAGATCCTCTGGATGGCTGATCAAGGCTTTGGGGTCGCTCTTCACCATGACGAGCGCTTCCTGACCGTGGCCATGGTGCCCGACAACGAAGGGATTCTGCGGCGCGTGGCCAATGTCGAAGGTCCGACTCAGGCCTTTGAAGCGAGCAATCTCGCCGACTTCAACGGCGACCGTGGCTATGTTGGCAACGGCAGTGGCTATATGGACATCCGGGCCTTCTTCAATCAGCTCGTTGATACGGCTGATCCACTGTCCCAACCGGCGCGCGAGATCCTGGAGATGGGAAATTTTCTCAACGATACGGTCTGCCGCGCTGAACTGGATGTCGTGTTCGACTATTTTCCGAAGATGGTTTTCGGCCTGACAACGTTGGATACCTCGCAGATGGACATGGAAGTGGTCGTCGAGACCAATGCTGATCTGGCCGGGCAGCTGGCAGCGATCGCCGATACACCGGTGGGCCTGTCCGGCGGCGAGACGGAAACCATGTCGATGGGAGTTGCTCTCGATCTGGTTGCAGCACGCAATTTTGCCCGTGATCTGGTCGGCAGCTGGGTCGCCACACCGCCGCAGTGCGCCCTCTTCGCTGATATCGCTGCCAATGCCGCCGACTGGCAGCGCGCGCTGAACACTCCGATCCCGCCCGTCGTGACCAATATCCGCGGCTTCCGGGTCAATATTGATAACTTCGCCATTGATGAGAACGGCCAGCCGGCCGACCTCGCCGGCAATGTCGCCCTGTTCGTCCGCAACCCGCAAATGCTGCTGGGCATGGCACAGATGTTCTCCCCTGAAGTCGCAGAAATGGGTGTCGAGCCGAACGGCGAACCGAAGCAACTGCCCGCGGGCCTGATTCCCAACATGCCCGATATGGGTGCCTACGTGGCCCTCAGCGATGAAGCCATTGGCATGTCCGTTGGCGAAGGCCAGCAAGCCAACCTCCCTGCTGCCTTGGTCAGTAATGAAGCGGACGGCGCCATCATGGCCTACAACATCAATTTCGAGGGCTATTCGAGGCTGATGAGCACCATGATAGAGCGTATCAATGCAGTCCAGGGGATGGATGAAAGCATGCCGCCGCCAGATTTCATGGCCGATTTCGCCGAATACTACGATACGGGGTCTTTCGCCATCAGGATGACGGATCGGGGTATCGTATTCGAATCC
>JBCDLQ010000327.1:0-3875 GCA_039414335.1 Pseudomonadota bacterium
CGCGAGCTGGCGACCTGCGATCCGGAGTATTACCGCTGGAACCAGTGGTTCTTCCTGAAGCTGCTCGAGAAAGAGGTTGCCTACCTCAAGACCGGGACCGTGAACTGGGATCCTGTCGACCAGACCGTGCTCGCCAATGAGCAGGTGGTCGATGGCCGCGGCTGGCGCACCGGCGCGGTGGTCGAGAAGCGCGAAATCCCCATGTACTACCTGCGCATCACCGACTATGCCGATGAACTGCTTGCGGCCCTGGATGATCTGTCGGGGTGGCCTGAGCGAGTGCGGACGATGCAGGCTAACTGGATTGGACGCAGTGAAGGGGCCGAGATCGTATTCGCCTGCGGCGACCACCCCATCAAGGTGTTCACGACTCGACCCGATACGCTGATCGGTGCCACTTATATGGCGGTCGCGCCGGAGCACCCGCTGGCGATGAAGGCCGCTGAAAGTGATGCAGCGCTGGCCGATTTCATTGCCGAGTGTCAGAAAGGTGGCGTATCAGAAGCCGATATCGCGACCCAGGAAAAGCGCGGCATGGACACGGGCCTGAAGGCCATTCACCCGCTGACCGGCGACGAGCTGCCGGTCTGGGTCGCCAACTACGTGCTGATGGGCTACGGCGAGGGTGCCATCATGGCCGTGCCGGCCCACGACGAGCGCGATTTCGAGTTCGCCAACCAGTACGGTCTGACCATTCGGCAGGTGGTCAGCCTGCCCGATGACGTGAGCTGGGATGAGACGACCTGGCACGAAGCCTATGCCGCGAAGGACGGAACGCTCGTCAACTCGGGTCCCTATGACGGATTGAGTTGCGCCGAGGGCCAGCAGGCCATCGTCGCCGATCTGGCGGCCCAGGCCGCCGGCCAGGGTCGCATCCAGTTCCGCCTGCGCGACTGGGGAATTTCTCGCCAGCGCTACTGGGGCTGCCCGATTCCCATCATTCACTGCCCCGACTGCGGTGCCGTGCCCGTTCCCGAAGAAGACCTGCCCGTGCGCCTGCCCGAGGACCTGGTCCCGGATGGCGCGGGCAATCCCCTCAATCGCTGCGAGGACTTCGTCAACACGACCTGTCCGAAGTGCGGCAGCGCCGCACGGCGCGAAACGGACACGATGGACACCTTTGTCGATTCCAGCTGGTACTTCCTGCGCTATACCTGCACGGATAACAACGAGGCGATGGTCGATGAGCAAACCTCGGCCTGGATGCCGGTTGATCAGTACATCGGCGGAATCGAACACGCGATCCTGCATCTGCTCTACGCCCGTTTCTGGACCCGGCTGATGCGCGACGAAGGCCAGGTGAAAGTGGCCGAGCCCTTCGCTCGGCTGCTGACCCAGGGCATGGTGCTGGCCGAAACCTACTACCGGCAAGACGACTCCGGCCGCAAGCAGTGGTTCAACCCGGCCGATGTCGATATCGAACGCGACGAGAAGGGCGGCATTCGCCGGGCGATTCTGGCCAGCGACGGCGAGGAGGTCGTTCCAGGCGGCATCGAGAAGATGGCCAAGTCCAAGAACAACGGCGTCGATCCGCAGGCGCTGGTGGACCACTATGGCGCCGATACGGTCCGCCTGTTTTCCATGTTTGCTGCCCCACCGGAACAGTCTCTGGAATGGTCCGATGCTGGTGTTGAAGGCGCCTGGCGCTTCCTGCGCCGACTCTGGGCCGGCGTCCATGCTCATGTCAACGGGACGGCCAGCGATGGTGGCGGCAAGGCGCTGGAAGCCAAAGAGTTGCGTCGCCTGCTGCATGAAACGATCGGCAAGACCGGCGATGATTTCGGCCGACGCTACACCTTCAATACGGCGATTGCTGCGATCATGGAGTTCTCCAACCACCTCCTTCGCTTCAAGGTCGAGAGCGATCAGGACCGCGCCCTGGCCCAGGAAGCCTGGGAAGGGGTGGTTCGTTTGATCGCCCCGGTCACGCCGCATATCAGCGAGTCCCTGTGGCGAGAGCTGGGCCACGAGGATTCCGTTTTCGACACGGGCTGGCCGGCGGTTGACGAATCGGCCCTGGTCCGTGATCAGATCACGATGGTGGTTCAGGTCAACGGCAAGGTTCGCGGCCGGATCGAGACGGCTCCGGGCAGCGACAAGGCCAAGGTCGAGGCGGCAGCGCTGGCTGAATCCAATGTGGCGCGCTTCCTGGAGGGTCTGACCGTGCGCAAAGTGATCGTCGTGCCCGATAAACTGGTCAGCATCGTGGCCAATTGATGAGAGCCCCCAGCATGCCCCTCAAGATGCTCGCAACAATCGTGGCAATGGCCCTGCTGGCGGCCTGTGGATTTCAGCTGCGCGGTGAAGCGCGGCTGCCGGCCGCGATGAATCAGACGCTGCTGGTTGCGCCCGATGACACCAGCGCTTTTGTGCGTGAGCTGGAAAGATTGCTCGTCGCCAACGGCGTCGAGCTGGTCGCCAGCCCGACGGAAGGCGCGGCTGAACTGCGGATCGTGCAGGAGCGCATGCGACGCGAGGCCCTGACCATTGCCGGTGATGCGCGCGTTCGCGAGTTCGTCCTGATCTTCGAGGTCACGTTGGAGCTCGAGGGCGCCGAGGGTCGCGTCCTGATGCAACCTGAAGTGCTCCGCCTGACCCGGGACTACAGTTTCGATGAGCAGGAAATCCTGGCCGCCACGCGCGAAGAGGAGTTTCTGCGCGCGGATCTGCGCCAGGTCATGGCCAGTCGCGTGCTGCGACGGCTGGAGGGCCTGAACCCCTGATGAAGTGTTTTCCGGACCGGCTCGAGAGCACGCTGGAGCGCGGACTGGCGCCGGTCTTTCTCGTGGCGGGCCCGGAGCTGCTGCTGGTTGAAGAGGCCTGCGATGCGATTCGTGCGCGAGCTCGCGAAGAACAGATCGCTGAGCGCGTCGTGCTGGAAGCTGACGGTCGCTTCCAATGGGATGAGCTGACCTCTGCTGGTGAATCCCTGTCCTTGTTTGCGACCCGCCGTCTGATCGAACTGCGTCTCCCCAGCGGCAAGCCAGGACGCGAGGGCGGGGCGGCCCTGCGCGAATGGGCGGCATCGAGCAGCGACGATGTCCTGCTCATCAAATGTCAGGCCTGGGAAATCAAATCGGAAAGCACGGCCTGGTTCAAGGCACTGGATCAGGTCGGCGTGTTCGTTCCCTGCTGGGCGATCAAACCGCATCAGCTCCCGCAGTGGATCGAGCGTCGCCTGGCCTCGCGCGGCTTGCGCGCCGATCAGTCTGCTGCGCGTTTTCTGGCGGAGCGCCTGGAAGGCAATTTGCTGGCCGCCGCCCAGGAGATCGAGCGCCTTGCCCTGTTCTACGGTCGCGGCGCCAGCCTGGATATCGAAACGCTGAAAACAGCCGTAGCCGACAGCGCCCGATTCGACAGCTTCCGCCTGACCGAGTTGACCTTCAGTGGTCAGGCCGGTGCGGCGGTTCGCTGCATTCGTGGCCTGGTCGAGACCGACACCCCCCAGCCCATGATCGTCTTTGCGCTGGCGCGAGAGCTGCAGATGATCGAGTCCGTGCATGCGCTATCTCGGTCCATGTCCGTGCAGCAGGCGGTGACCAAGCTGGGTGTCTGGAAATCGCGTCAGCAGGCGCTGGCCCAAGCGGCATCGCGCGTTGATCCGGGGGTGGTTCGTCAGGCGTTGACGCGCCTGTCCGATCTGGATATCCAGTCGAAGTCGAACGCGAAGCCCTTGTTCTGGCTGAATCTCGAACGCCTGTGCGTGGCCCTGGCACTGAACGACGCGGGGAGACTGGCGGCATGAAGAATCAGGCTGTTGCCGTATTCGGTGGCACCTTCGATCCGGTGCATTACGGCCACTTGCGAGCAGCGGCCGAAGTGGCCGAGCAGCTGAAGGTCAGCGATTTCCGATTGCTGCCCGCCGGTCACCCGCC
>JBCDLQ010000328.1:0-3866 GCA_039414335.1 Pseudomonadota bacterium
GTCAAATCGTGGCAATCCATTGACGGACCGAGAACCACCCGATCGAACGCCCGTCGTTCGATACACTTGCGAAGTCAGACGACGAGAAACCACATTCGGTAGCGCATCCAGCAGCGAGGCTTGGGAAACACTCCAGCTGTCCAGCTCTGCGGCGCTGAACTGGCCAACCAGCGATCGCAATTTTGGCGCAATCCAAGTCTGAAACTCTTCTTCAATTCGATTGATTCTATGCCCCGCGAGAAGATAGAAGTACTTGGATATTTCACTAATTCTTGCAGCGTTGTTAACCTGCGTTTCAAGGGTGTTGTCCTGATCAGGCTTGTGGTCTTCAAGTAGCACCACGGTTTTTCCTACTTCGTCAAGACAGCGGGTCAATGCCGTGACCGTTTCGCTCGAGACGTGACGGGTCCAGAAAATGCTTGAGCCCGGATCGTTACTCAACCCAAGCAGCTCTTCCCTGCTCATTCGGCCCTGAGCACTCTCATTTCGAAGGAAATCGCAGATTCCCAATTCAATCTCATTCTGAGACGGCCTGGATATGGCCAGATTGGCTTCCGAAACGAAAATCAATTCGTGCAATCCCAGCGCCGCAATCTTGCTACCTGTCAAAACCTCTTCGGCGATCGCAGGGAGTCGCATCTGAGACATCGTCTTTGCCATAGCCCTGAAGCGCCCTTCCCCCTGAGGCCATTCCCTGGAAACAATTTCTGCCAGAAGCACACAGAGTCGCGAGAGGTTTCGGAACGCGAAATGGGAGTGTCGCGTCCCGACCAGCGGTGCGAAACCTTCGATGAAGACCTCTACCGCCTCCTCGCTGCTCAAGGAAACAGCAAAACTTTGTTTCAGGATTCTCGCCATCTGCATCAGCAACGCATGAATCTCGCCGCTGCTGACTTTGGTCTTCGATTCACTGGAAACCTGACTTGCAAGCGCCTTGATTGAAGAGTTCGCTTCGAGCCCGATAGGCGACAGACGATGTTCGGCATCGATCATCGAGATCAGCGTGCGGGCGCTGCTTGTCAGCCAGTCAAGTTCATAGCGCTCACGGAACGGGCTAGCCTTCGCAATGATGGAATTGACAAATGACTCAAGCTCATCGCTTCCAAGATCAATTTCCTGGGCGATGACCTGAAGCTTGAGTGAATAGCGAAATTGACGGGCAAATTCTGGAGAGTCTCCCACGAGGATATCCACGAGCAACCAAGCTTTCAGGGAATCCCCAAGTAGATCCAAAGAGCGCCCATGTTGCTTAAGCAGAAACTGACAAAATGAAACCCGGCGGCTGGATCGAGCAAAAGCGCGGAGCAATTCGAATCGGTTGTCGCTGATCGCCCTGACACCACGGTTCACTGCGGCGTCAGACAGACCCACGATCAGGCGCTTGAAGTCATCTTCCTGCAACTCCGGAAGTTCTGTCAGGCATTCGCAGAAGAATGCAAGAAAAGTGAAATCGTCACTGATGCGAGGCAAAAGCGGTAACTTGGCCCAACCCTGCACCCATCGGTACAGTGCCGCTTCAATATCGTCTCGATGAGGGTGCTCGTCCAACTCTGACCCGGAAATGAGGGTCTTGATCAGATCGATATCACCTCGGAAAGTTGATCGAACGCTGAAACGATCGCAATCCGATGTCACTTCTCGCGTGACCTGGTACCAGAGTTGGCGTTGCGCGGGCTCCAAACCGCCTGAGAGAAAATGATAAAGATCACGCAGCGCCGCTACGACACCGATGGGTTGCAAGAAACGGCTCAGGCGCGCAACTCCCGGACGTAAGTTGAAAGCGGAGGGGTCAGCAGCCTTGAATTTGTCTCGATAATAGCCGATCAATTCTCGCATCAAGCTGATCGCCTCGGCTTTCGCAGCAGACTTCAGATGTCTCACCGCACCCGAGTCCGATGAAAACAACAGCATGAATTTCTCTTCCTCACGCGCCAAGCTTTCGGCAATCGCCTGGCCTTCCAAACCAATCAAATAATCGCTTGCTGACTGAAGCGGTGACGAAAAGAAGAAATCCTTATGCAGTGAGAGTGCGTCGACCTGCCGATCGTCAAGCTCTCGCTTTTGAGTTCCTAAATCCACATTATTCTCCGAATGGTCCGCCGATCACATCAAGGCAGGATGTGACAGGGGTTGATGCGACGGGCCAAAGTGCCAGTCTTTCAGGAGCTTGTCCGTATGGTGCTCGCCAAATCTGACACCTAAAATTCGGTGACCGGGCGAATTGATGTAGTGATGGTCCTTGTAAGCCTTGACCTCGACTCTGTCAGGACCTGAACCTGCTACAGGTAAATTCCTGCGATAGACCTGATCAATCGTCAGGTCTAAGTAGTTCCGGAAGGCTGACCGGAGCGCTGCCATGGACTCACCACCGGCTTGGCCAAACAGAGCCCAGGGCGTCTCGATGTCGGCAAACCATTCGGGCTTGTCTCGATTCAGGGGGAATTGCTGGACCCAGTGTCGATGGGCATGAGCGAAGGTTGCTCGTAGGTGCTCAAAGAGCTCCGGCTGGTTGCCACACACTTCAACATCCAGAACCAGTGTGTGAATCTTGTCGCCAAAAACGACCCACTCGGCCGCGAACACAGGCAGCAGCTCCGGCGATTGTGTGGGATAGAGCATGACCGTTGCGATGTCCATCGCTGGACCGGTAATTCTTGCGTAGCGTGCACAGGCCTTTCCGTTGGCAACGATCCAACCGGAACTGTCGATCGCGCAGGTCTTCTTGCCAATTGAAACAGCATGCTTGCGAAACTCGATCGGGCGCGTTTCCTCAGCGATGCCAAGTGGAGCGATTGCGTCAAGGAAATCGACCAACGTCCATTCAGTACTCAAGTTCACATCCCCACCTTTTCTGCACTCTTCGCATCTAGAGAGATGATGCGATGCGACCCTGATCACAACACCGATAGGGAGGCAACTCACCAGAACTGCGACAAAAAGAATTATCGCCAAATATTTAGCAAATAACAGTAAATCCTTGTCTGGCTTTTACCATGCGCAGATTCTGAGTGAAGAAAAAGTCAAGCAAGATAACAAGTTAGTAAAAAGAGGCGACAGATTGCGCTTACGGAGCGTCAAACTGTGAGGCGAGTAGCAGGAATTTGGACGTTTAGGGAGAGAGAAACTTTTCCATATCAGTCCAGACTGCGTCGAGCATCAAGGGCTGCGCCGCCTCGGTCGGATGGATGCCATCAGCCATGATCATGCCCGGCTGGTCAAAGATCGCCTCCAGGAAGAACGGCAGCAGGGTCAGCCCATAGCGCTCGGCCAGTTCGGGATAGATCGCTTCGAAACGTCGCAGATACACGGGGCCGAGGCTGGCGGGCAGCCGGACCTGCATGAGCGCGACATCGGCACCGGCCGCTTCAGCTTCCTGGATGATCGTATCGAGATTGCGCCTGACCTGAGCGGGGCCGAGTGCCCTGAGCCCGTCATTACCGCCGAGAATGATCAGCACGTGGCTGGGTTGATGGTCTTGCAGCAGCCCCGTTGTGCGGAAAGCCGCACCCGCCGTGGTCTCGCCGGAGATCGCCGCATTGATGACTTCCCAGTTGCCATCAAGGCGTTCATCAAGCAGATAAGCCCAGCCCGCTTCACGCGGCATGTCATAGGCGTCTGAGAGACTATCGCCTATTATCAGCAGCTTCTGGTCTGCAGCCATCAGGGCGCTCGACCAGAGCATCAGGGTCATCAAGTACCAGGACAGGACGCGCGGCGCCCGGGACTGGTCTGTTCTGGAGCAGATTGCATTCATGTCGAATTCGAATTCCGAATCACAGTTGTTGCGTTGCGACCACGTGGGATATGCCGTACAGGCTCCCGGTGGGCGGCTGGATATTCTCAACGATATCAGCCTGGACCTGAAC
>JBCDLQ010000329.1:0-3861 GCA_039414335.1 Pseudomonadota bacterium
GCTGACCGGTGGCGGTGGCGGAGGCTCTATCATCGCCCTTTGCCCCGAAAACAGTGCGGGTGTGGCGCGTGCGATCCGGAGCGCTGGTTATCACGCGCTGGAGGTCAACATCGGTGGCGATTGAGCAAGCCGGACCGGCCCGGGTTGTCTCTTCGGAAGACGAGGCACTGATCCTGGTCGATGAGCACGATCAGGAGGTCGGCGTGCTGTCAAAAGGCCAGGCGCACGATGGCGACGGCATCCTGCACCGGGCCTTTTCCGTTTTCCTGTTCGATTCGAAGGGTCGCCTGTTGATCCAACAACGCGCTGACGGCAAACGCCTCTGGCCCCTGTTCTGGGCGAACAGTTGTTGTTCGCACCCTCGCGCCGGAGAGACTCTGGAGTACGCCACGCAGCGCCGACTGTCCGAAGAATTGGGCGTGACCACAGAGCTCGAGTTCGTCTACAAGTTCAAGTACCAGGCCCAGTATCTGGATCTCGGCAGTGAACACGAACTCTGTTCCGTGTTTGTGGGCCGCGTCGATCCTGCTCAGGTCCGCCCAAACCCGAGCGAAGTCGCCGCCTGGCGTTTCGTGACCCCTGAGCAAGTTGACCAGATGTTGTCCAAGCCGGATGGCATGATCACACCCTGGTTCCGAATGGAGTGGGGGGAGCTGCGCGGTGAACTTCCGGTTTTGTTGAATAACGTCGCCTAGACGCCCGCCAACTTACGGATTGATTCTTCTGAGATGCTGGTTAACTACCAGCCATGACCCCAGGACGCCGAACAGTCCCGAGCCTGCGATCAACAGGGCGGCGATTTCCATGCTGGGGGGGCTGAGCGTGAAATCGGCGTTGTAGCTGCCGCTGAGCTCGCCCATGGGACCCTCCAGGGCAATCAGCCCGAACCAGACGATCAACCACGCCAGAGTTCCACCGATCAGGCCGTACCAAAGTCCCGTGTAGAGAAACGGTCGCCGAATGAAAGGCGGCGTGGCGCCCACCAAGGACATGACTTCAATCTCCTCGCGACGATTCTGAATGTCCATCCGAATCGTGTTGGCCACGATGAAGGCTACACCGACGGCGAAGAGTGCGGCCAGCAACAGCACCAGCTGTCCGACCACGGCAACCATGGCGTCCAGTCTCTCCAGCCACTTCAGATCGACGACCACGGAAGACACACCGGCTTCCCGCTCCAGTCGGTCAACCAGCGCCGTCAGCACCGTGTCGTCTTCCGGCGTGATCTCCAGAACCCACGGTAACGGGTTCTCTGGAAGGGCCGAAGCGAGTTCTTCTGATACGTTTCCGAGATTCAGCTGGCCGGTGACGTCCGCCAGACCCTGTTCGGGACTGATCGGATCGATTGCTGCGATTTCCTCCCACAAGGTCAGTCGAGAACCCATGCGGCGGGCTTCGTTTTCATCGATGTCAGCGGTCAGGAAGACCGAAAGCGTGTCCAGGCGCTCCCAGCTCTGAGAAATGGCTCTGACGTTGTCCAGAGCCACGTGCAGGGCCGTGGGTAGGGTCAGCGCAACGGCCAGAACGATCAGCGTCATGGAAGAGGCAATCGGTTGGCGCGTCAGGGCACCCAGTGACGAGAGGAAGGAATAGGCGTGGCGCCGAGCCCAGGCCCGGAGGCCCGCAGCGCCGGGCAGCGCTTCCATGCCGCCGTGTCTAGCTCTGGCCATGATCGGACACGGTTGGCTGATGGCGCGAGGGCAGGTCGTCGATCATGGCGCCGTTCTTCAGAACCAGTACGCGACGGCCCAGCTGCCGGATCAGCTCGAGATCATGGCTGGCGATCAGCACGGTAACGCCAACCTCGTTGAGCTGGAGGAAGTAGTTCATCAAGTCCGCGGACATCTCCGGATCCAGATTGCCCGTGGGTTCATCCGCCAGCAGCAAGGGAGGCTTACCGATGATGGCCCGTGCGATGCCCACACGTTGCTGCTGGCCGCCAGACAACATGGGTGGGTACATGTTTTCCTTGTCGAGCAGGCCCACCTTGTCGAGCGCGGCGCGAACTCGTCGGCGGATTTCGCTGTAGGACACGCCGGCGATCATCAGCGGTAGGGCGACGTTATCGAAGACTTTCTTATCCGACAGGAGGCGATGGTCCTGGAAAATCACGCCGATACGGCGGCGCAAATAGGGAATGTGCCGGCGCGCCAATTTGCCGACGTTACGACCGTCGAACAGGACCTGGCCGCGGCTCGGTCGCTCAAGCAAGGCGATCAGACGAAGCAGCGTCGACTTGCCGGCACCGGAGTGGCCCGTCAGAAAGGCCAGCTCGCCCTTGTGCAGATCGAAGTTGACGTCGCTGAGTGCCTGGATGCCGCCCGGATAGCGTTTGGCCACGTGTTCGAATCGAATCATTGGAATCTGCGCAGCAGGTGAGATTTCACGACGAGGGTGGACATCGCTTGATGATAATCGACCGGACGCGTCGATTCGGAGGCTTGTTGAGACCGTGTGCGCGTCCCGGTCAATTCAGAAGTTGGCTCATGTTGAGAATCGGTAGCATGATGGCCAGGACGATATAGAGCACCAGCCCACCCACCAGCAGAATCAGGGCGGGCTGCAGTACGGCCAGCATGACCACGGTGGCGGAATTCAATTCGCGCTCCTGGATGTCGGCGGCGTGCTTGAGCATGGGGGCCAGTTCACCGCTGCGTTCGCCGCCGGCAATGAGGCGACGCGCCATCGCGGGCAGCCATTGGGCGCCGTCAAGGGCGACTGCAAGGCTGTTGCCTTCCCGGACCTGGCTTGCCGCCCGTTCGATGTCACTGCGGACCTGGCGATTGCCAACCACTCGGGCGGCCACGTTCAAGGCTTCGACCAGCGGGACCGCGCTGTTGCTCAGGATGGCCAGGGTGCGGGTGAAGGTCGCTGTTTGTCTGGCCCTGACTAGCCGACCCAAAATCGGCGCGCGCAACAGGGCGCGATCGATCTGCAGACGTGGACCGGGCGTCCGAAAAGCCATTCCACCGGCGATGATGAGCGCGACGATTCCCAGAAGCAGCCACAGGCCCTGTTGGGCGACCAGATCGGAAATGAACAGAAGGCTGCGGGTCAGGGCCGGCAGTGCCTGTCCAGCAGTGTCGAAGACGCCAACCACGCGCGGAACGACAAAGCCGATCAGGCCCCAGACCACGCCCAGGGCAATGATCGCAAGCAACGCCGGATAAACCAGCGCCAGGCTGATGCTGCGGGAAGTTTCTTGCTGCTGTTCGGCGTAGTCGGCCAGGCGATGGAGAACGTCCTCGATCTGGCCCGCGCGCTCGCCCGCGGCAACCGATGCGCTGTAAAGGGCAGGGAACAGGCCGGGATGCTCACTCATTGCTGAGGACAGGCTTTGACCTTCCATGACGCGCGAACGGATCGCGCCGAGCTGGCGACGCTGCTGGCTGGAATCGGTTTGTTCGACCAGGACGCTCAGTACCTCCTCCAGCGTCAGGCCGGCACGCAGCAATGTAGCCAGTTGGCGCAGAACCAGAGCCCGTTCTCCTCCCTGAGAGCGGAATGAGATTTCACTTTGGGTTTGTGGGCTGACTTCCTGAATTTCCAGCGGAATCAAGCCCTTTTCTCGAAGCTGAGAACGGGCGGCGCGCGCCGTGTCGGCCTGGACGACGCCGCGCGTGTTGCGGTTGCCTTCGGCCAGTGCCTGGTATTCGAAAGCGGCCATGGATCAGTTGGCGCGAGTCACGCGCAGGACTTCTTCCAGGGAGGTGATCCCGGCCACGGCTTTGTTCCAGCCATCGTCGAGCATGGAGGGCGCCAATTCCCTGGCCAGTACATTGAGTTCTCGCTCCGAAGCGCCGTCGTGGATGGCTTGTCGCAGTCGCTCGGTCACTTCGACCAGTTCGTAGACTCCCGTCC
>JBCDLQ010000330.1:0-3858 GCA_039414335.1 Pseudomonadota bacterium
CGGACAAGAGCGGGACCAGCAGAAGGTAGGGCGTGATCTTGTTGACTTCATGGCGCTGGATCAGCCAGTAGAAACTGCCGTGACCAATGATGGACGCCGCGATCGCAGAGTAGGCAGCCGCTGACCAGGCCGCCGGTGCAGCCATGGGCGAGGGGGTTGTGGCCAGCGGTGATTCCAGCAGCAACGCTGCCGCGCCCAGCAGCGGCAGAGACAAGAGTGCGTTCCAGGCCTGGAAATTGAACACGCTGACCCCCTGAAGCTGACGCATGAGGACCGTGCCCACGGCCAGACTCAGGGCGGAGGCCAGCACTAGGAGCAAAACGTCGAGTTGGGCCAGAACCAGCGGATCCAGCCCCATGACCAGGACGCCGCCAAATGCGATCGTGATGCCCGACGCCGTACGCCAACCGACGCGTTCACCCAGAAAGAGCACCGCCATGACCGTCGAAAGGGGGATGTAGACCTGCATCAGCAGCGCGATCGAGGACAGGTCAGCCGAGCGCTCGAGGGCGAAAAACACCAGACCGAAGTGAATCGCACCCATGGTCCAGCAGCACGCGACCAGGCGAGGCCATTGCTCTCGTGATGGCCAGCGCAGCAGCGGTAGCAGCAGCAACAGAACCAATCCGAAGCGCACCACGGTAAAGGTGATGGGCTCGAAGCGGGTCACCGCGAAGGCCGCTGCGAGGAAATTGCCGGCCCAGAGCAGACAGATCGTAATCAGCAGCAATGAATGCGAAAAAGGCATCGAAAAGTGTCGAATTGGGGCGCAGAAGGATGACGCATTTTGGCCTGAAACGGGTTTCGCGATGACCAAATCTGTCACTTTTTCCGCAGAAATGCCGCCTTAATGAGAAACAGTTCCGGGTTTTGTTGAGGGATGGGCCTTGTTGGCATGCTTCATGCATTTATGACCTCGGAACAAATTAACGCAGGACACTGGCATGACCGATTTCAACCTCATCATCAACGAAAACCAAGACGCAGAACTGGTTGCTACCTCCGAAGATTCGGATTTCAACAGCCTGCTTTCCGATGAAGTCGTCATGCAATGGCTGATGGATCTGGAAGCGGAAGACATCGCAACCGGCCTGCAGGACTCAGCGGCCTGAGAAGCGGCTGGATCGGATGCAGATCCGAATCGCGAACAGCGCGGACTCTGCACCGCAGAATTTAGGGAAGGGGAACCCTCCGGGGTGACAGTCTGATCAGTCACCCGCCTCGGGAAACTCACCGAGGAGTCAGACAGCGCAGCGCGCCCACGTCACGTCGTGGGCGCGTTCTGCTTTTCTGGGCCATTGAATTTCAATCAATCATTTCAGCCCAAATTGCGTCGAAAGATTGAGTCGCCTCTGGACGCTTTCCGTCAGAAAACGCTGCCCTTTTACGGCCAGAAATTCGATAAGTCACTGATTCTAATTCCATCTGTTGGTTCTGGCACGAAAAGTGCATTCACTTACCCAGACATCAAAACCGGACGCCGAAAGAACGGCACCGATGAAAGGGAACAGAATCATGGAACAGCTTGCCTACTCAAACGACAGCCACTTCAACGCTCTGCTTTCTGACGAAGTGGTCATGCAATGGCTGATGGATCTGGAAGAGTCCGATCAGGCCGAACAGGCACTCAACAACGCCCGCGAACTGCAGGCTTGAGCCTCTAGATTCAAGGCCACGCTCGGACGCCGGGCGCGGTCAACCGTTGGGAAGGGGAACCCTGAAAGACGGCGCCTGCAGGTGAAAGGGTGCCCGCCCGGGGCTTGAAGTTTCAGCCTGATGGGAAACCTGAAAATGACGCCCGCCTCGCGATTTCGACGGCGGGCGTTTTCTTTTCTGGAGCTGCAAGCGGCTATTGGCCGCTCGGGCGGTACATTGAGTTACTCAACGGTGACCGATTTGGCCAGATTACGGGGCTGATCGACGTCCGTGCCCTTGAGGACGCCCACGTGATAGGCCAGGAACTGCAGCGGGAGTACCTGCAGGATGGGCGAGATCACCGAGTGCGGCGCCGGAATCCGGATGAGTTTTACACTGGGGTCATCAGCCATGCTGACGCCCTGGTCGGCGAAGACATACAACATGCCGCCGCGCGCTCTGACCTCGTGCAGATTCGAGATCAGCTTGGTCAGCAGCTGATTGCTGGAAGCGGCAACGATCACGGGCAGATTGTCGTCAACCAGGGCCAGCGGGCCATGTTTGAGCTCGCCTGCCGCATAAGCCTCAGCGTGGATGTAGGAAATCTCCTTGAGCTTCAGCGCACCCTCCATGGCGATCGGGTACTCCTCGCCGCGGCCCAGGAACAGGGCGTGGGGTTTGTTGGCGATCTCCTCCGCGATCTCATGGATTTCCTTGTCCATGGCCAGCACTTCGCGCGCTTGCTGAGACGCCTGTCCGAGGGCTTCCAGGACTTCGCGAATCAGGGCAGGGTCAGCGTCATGGGTTTCGGCCAGTGCCGTGGCCAGCAGAAGCAGCACGGTCAGTTGCGTGGTGAAGGCTTTCGTCGACGCTACGCCGATCTCCAGACCGGCACGGGTCATCAGGATCTGATCGCAGGCGCGGGTCAGGGCGCTTTCCGGGACATTGCAGATTCCCAGCGTGCCCAGATAGCCTGCTGACTTCGATCGCTCCAGCGCCGCCAGCGTGTCGGCCGTTTCCCCCGACTGGGAGATGGCGATCAGCAGCGTGTTTTTCGGGATCGCCGGGTTGCGATTGCGGTACTCGCTGGCGATTTCCACGCTGACAGGAATGCGGGCCAGTTGCTCGATCCAGTAGCGGGCCACGAGGCCAGCGTGATAGCTGGTGCCGCAGGCGATGATGTGGATGGCTTCGGCCTTTGCCAGCAGCTCGCGGTCCAGGTTGGGGCAGATTCGCGTGCCCTCCAGATGAGCATTCAGCGTTGCCGCAATGGCTTCGGGCTGCTCATGGATTTCCTTCTCCATGAAATGGCGGTAGCGTCCGCGCTCGGCGCTGTCGGCGGGCAGGCTGGATAGGCGAACGGGTCGCTCCACGGCGCTGCCGTCGAGACGGCTGATCAGGGCGTTTTCACGCTCCAGCTCGACCAGGTCGCCATCTTCGAGAAACATCATCTGTTGTGTGACGGGCACGAGTGCCGCAGCATCGGAGGCGAGAAAATGCTCGCCGACACCCACGCCCACAACCAACGGACTACCCAGGCGGGCGCCAAAGATCCGATCGGGGCAGTCCTTGATGTAAACGGCCAGGGCATAGGCCCCCTGCAATCGCGCAATCGCCGTGCGCAGCGCGTCTTGCGGAGACTGCTGTCGATCGAGTTCGCGTTCGATCAGATGAGCGATGACTTCCGTATCGGTCTCGGAGCTGAACTCATAGCTGGCTTGTTCCAGCTCCTGGCGCAGCTCCAGATGATTCTCGATGATGCCGTTGTGGACCACGGCCACGCGACTGCGCGAAACATGCGGATGGGCGTTGGCGCGAGTGGGTGCCCCATGCGTTGCCCAGCGCGTGTGGGCAATACCGATGTGGCTGATCAGATCGGCCGGCAGGCCGGCCACCATGTCGGCGACCTTGCCGACCTCAGCGTGCTTGATCAGCTCCTCCTGTTCGTTCAGGCAGGCGATACCCGCAGAATCATAGCCGCGGTACTCCAGTCGCCGGAGACCGTCGATCAGGATCGGGAGAATGTTTCGTTCGGCGTTGGCCGCCACAATGCCGCACATGCGCTCAGGGCCTTATGAGAGTCCAGAATTTAGCCGCATAGGATAGCGCGGATCCCGTTGGGGGGCCTTAAGGTAAAGGGTTCGGAAACAGCGAGAAGCTGGGGGGGAAGGAAGGAGCGCCCGGAGTCCGGGCGCTCCCCTGGTTGATGGCGATCAGGCTGAA
>JBCDLQ010000331.1:0-3856 GCA_039414335.1 Pseudomonadota bacterium
GCTCCATCCTTCACTCAATGAACGCAATACAGAGAACCACGGTCGCAGTGTTGCTTGCGCCCGTGTCGATCTTATGAATAGTCTGTGCGCACGCCTTCATCGCGGCGTCCAGCTGACTTCAATCGCCACCGAACGGCCGGGCCGATCCACGCCGGAGCCGTGCTCGCGATAGGCACGGTCGAGCAGGTTGTCCAGGCGCACTCGGACATCCCAAGCCAGGTCAGGTTGCCAGCGACCGAACAGTCCGAGGTCTGTCCAGCCTGGCGTTCCGTCCGGGTCGATGCGCGGATCTCGGATATCACGGGAATTGAGTCGCGACTGACCGGCAGCAGCCGTGAGGCGCGTGCCCAGAGTCCAGACCAGGTCCGGTTGCCAGCTGATCTGAAGCTGGCCGTTCAAGGGCGGCACGCGATCGGCGGGCTCGCTGTCCTGCCCCGGCAATTCCTCGTCTCCACGAATCCAGTTGCCGGTCACCTGGACCGACCAGAGGCTGGGAGGCTGCCACCGGAGCCAGGACTCAACGCCGCGGAAGCGAGCACTGGCTGCATTTTGGGACTGAACGATGGCCCGCCCTTCCGCATCCACTGCCCCGGTCAGCACCGAGGTGATTCGGTCGTCGTAGTCCGATTCGAAGACGAAGGCTTCGCCGGACCAGTCGCCCTGACGCCAGCGCAGACCGAGCTCGAGAGATTCGACAAACTCGGGCTCCAGATCCGGATTGGGAATACTGAAACGATTGCCGGGCCGTTCGCCCAGATTGGCCACGTCGAAGATATTCGGCGCGCGGAATCCACGGCTAGCCTTGAACAGCAAGGACGTCGAAGTATTCAAACGCCAGTTCAGGCCCAGATCGCCCGACCAGGCCGCGTTGTCGAGGTCAAGCGATGGATCGTCGCCGCGAGCGGGCAAATCGAGGCGAGATCGACTGTATCGAGCTCCCCAGTGAAGTCGCAGTGATTCAGCCAAGGTCCAGCGGTGGGCCAGGAACAGGTCCTGATTATCCTGACGGGAGCCATCAGGAAAGCGGCCGTCGATGGCCTGCAGCGCGCCGGGCTCGCCACGCTGGCGCGTGCTGTTGACCTCGTCGCGATAGGCATCCAGACCAAAGTGCCAGACGTGGCCCGGTCGTCGCGTGCTGGCGAAGACTCTGAGCCCATCCAGCGTGCTGCGATTCGACTCCAGTGTCAGGCGCTCCGAATCAAAGGGCACGGTTTCGCGATCGTCACGAACGACCTGCCGCCCGATCTGAGCCGTGAGTGAATCGACCCAGGTGCTGACCGGCTGCCAGTCATAGCGCATCAAGCCGAAGGCCCTTCGGTTGGGCGCGAAGTCGGCCTGCGCTGACTGGGGTTCTGTCTCGCCGAATCCCGGCACCAGCCGGTCGACGCGGGCGGTGCGAGGCTGGTTCAGATACTGGACGAGGGCGCGCAGGGAATGACCCGGTGACAGGGACCACTGCCAGGAGGCGTCGGCCGCCTGCGAGCGATAGTCGCTGGGCAGGTCCTGACCCGATCCCGTGCGGCGGTCACCCACCTGCTGGGTAGTCAGGCCAATCCGGGCCGCCCAGTCGGCGGACTGAAGCCCGAATGCAGCGTGCCCCATCAGCTCCGGATCGTTGCTGCGCGCTCGCCCCTTGAAGGTGAAGGCAGGCTGCTGGCGCGGGTCGAGGCTGACCAGCTGGATGACGCCGCCCATGGCGTCCGAGCCAAACAGTGTTCCCGGCGGTCCACGGACCAGATCGACCGAACCGATCGCATTGGGATCGATCAGGGCTAGGTATTGATTGGGTGCATTCCGGAACAGGGCGTTGTTGATCCGGAAGCCATCAACGAGATGCAGCACTTCCGAGCCCTTGAGTCCACGAACGATGGGGATGCCCTGACCAGGAGTGGTCTGCTGAACGAAAACGCCGGGCTGGCCACGGAACCAATCGACCACGCCCAAAGCCATCTGGTCGTCCAAGGCTTCGCGCCCGATCGTCGTCAAGGCCTGGGAACCGGCAAGCTCGGCTTCCAGATTACGTTCGCCCCTAACCTGGACGGGATCCAGGACGGAAGCGTCATCCTCATTGGCCCCGACCGCGTGGCTGGGGTTCAGGGCCGCAAGGAGGATGGAAGGAATGAGCAGCATGGACCGCTGACTCACGGCAAAGTCTCGAACTGAATCACTTCGGAGGGTCTCGATATCAACGTGTTTTTCTGGGGAAACGCAGGGTCATTCCGCGCAGGAGTGACAGAGCGTATCACCAGTCGATAGGGCGTCGACGGTGAGAGTCCGGAAATGATTCGTTCAAGCTGTGCATAGTCATTACTCTGAACCTGAATCGGTGCGGTCAACGGCGGGACCGGAAGCTGGCCGTCGAAGCGGTCCGAGAACAGGCCCAGAACGGGTTCGGCACTGAGCTGATAGTAGCCCTGATCTTGCAGCGGATAGTTGATTCCTTCCCACTGAATCGTCGCTGAGGTCGAGCTGATCGATGCCAGCGCAGGTGTTCCCGGCGGCACGGTTTGCCAGGCCTGCCAGTTGGGATTCAGTTGGTCCAGAAGCCCAATCAATGCCGGATTGTCGGTCTCCAGCCGATTGTCGTAGAGATTGAGCGTCGTCAGCGCCGTCAGATCAAGCAGATTGGCGGGAATCTCGCCTGTCAGATTGTTTCCGGTCAACTGCAGGGTTTGCAGGTCGGTCGCTCGACCAAAAGCCTGCGGAATGGGCCCTGCCAGGCGGTTATAGCGAACGTCTAGAGACTCCAGCGCAGACCAGGAATCGGGCCCATCGGACAATGTCCCCTCAAAGTCATTGAAAACGGCTTGAAGGTCTCGCAGGGCGGGCAAGCTCGCCAGGCTCGTCGGAATCGTGCCCGTGAACCCATTGGCCTGCAACCAGAGCACCTGCAGTTGCTGCAATTCCGACAGATCGTTGGGCAAAGGCCCGCTGAGCGAGTTGGCCTGCAAATTGAGTTCGACAAGGTTGGAGAGCGAGGCCAGACCAGGTGGCAGCGAGCCGGAAAGCTGGTTGTTGAACAGGTAGAGCCCCTGGAGCTGGCTCAAGGAACCAATCGTTTCCGGAATCCCTCCTGTCAGACCCATATTCCCTAGAGACAGGAGTTCCAATTGGGTCAGATCACCCAGCGAAGAGGGAATGTTGCCACCCAGTGGATTGTTGCTCAGAATCAGTTCCCGAACGCTGGCCAGGTTACCCAGCGTCGACGGAACACCTCCCGACATCTGATTGTCGTTCAGAAACAAGCGCTCGAGCTGACTCAGACTGCCAAGACTGGCTGGCAAGGGCCCGGTCAATTGGTTGCGCTGAAGAAAGAGGACCTCAAGGTTGCTGAGCTGACCGATGCTTGGGGGAAGCGCTCCCGAGATCTCGTTGTCGTCAAGATCGAGAATCTCCAGGGCAGTCAGGTCGCCCAATGACGCAGGCAGCGGTCCGCTGAGCTGGTTGTTCCGTGCTGATAGTTCCTCCAGGCTGCCTAGCTGCGTGAGCGCTGCGGGAATGGGCCCGCTGAGCTGATTATCAGAGAGACGGAGCACGCGAAGCGTACTGATCTGCCCGAGCGCCGCAGGGATGGCGCCGTCGATCTCGTTGCCCTGCAGGAGCAGCCATTGCAGTGCGGGCAGATCTCCCAACGCATTCGGGATCGGACCGATCAGCTCATTATTGTCGAGATAGAGAAAATTCAGCGCCGTAAGATCACCGAGCCAAGGCTGGACGAATCCGCTGATCTGATTCGAGGACAGCCATAAAAAAGACAGCTGTTCCAGGTTGGCCAGCGAGCTGGGCAGGGGGCCATCGAGATTGTTGCCGGGCAACCTGAGATCGACAATCCGCCCGCCGATGCATGTGACACCAA
>JBCDLQ010000332.1:0-3835 GCA_039414335.1 Pseudomonadota bacterium
GTGTTTTTTTTCCGCCCCACCCCACCCCCCCCCCCGCCCCCAAAAACAACAATAAATCGCAAAAAAAAACAACCACGACCCTGGGTTCATCGAGTACTTCAAACCACCAGGCGGGCGCCCCGATCAGTAGCGCAAGGAAAAGCGCAAGCATTCCGATAAAGCGAAGAAGTCTGAGGATCTTTGCCATGAATCGATCGTCCTTGTGCATCATCTCGGCTGTTGATGGCCTATTTTAAGGGCCTCCTGTCTTTCTGTGTCTGCTTCGATGCGCTAATGAAGCTTATCCATGACCAACGGCATTCGACACTGAGCGAAGATTCTTCTAACTTTTAGCCATTGTTGATCGTGGAGAATTGAATGAAACGTTTCCTCGTAGCGGGTTTCGTTGTGTCCAGTGCCTTATGGTTCACGCCGACTCTGGCGAATGACACTTTCGCAGAACGGGCTGATGCGCTGCTGAGTGATCTGGTCTCAGCTGACGGTCCCGGTGCCAGCTTGGTCGTCAGCCGCGGTGGTGAGGTCATCTTCAACCGCGCCTATGGTCAGGCGAACGTAGAGCTGGGCGTTGCCATGCAACCCGAGCATATCTTCCGACTGGCTTCCGTGACCAAGCAGTTCGCGGCCGCGGGTCTGCTGGCATTGGTCGACGATGGTGATGTCGCCCTTGACGATCCCTTGTCGAAGTTTCTGCCCGACTATCCGACCGAGGGTGTCACGGTCCACCAGTTGCTCAACCACACTTCGGGAGTCCAGAGCTATACGGGCATTCCGGGATATATGAGCAGCGAACGTATTCGCAAAGACCTGACCACTGAAGAGTTGGTCGCAGTCTTTGCAGAAGAGCCGGTCAACTTCAAGCCCGGTGAGGGCTTTGCCTACAACAATTCGGGATATGTGCTGGTCGGTGCGGTGATTGAAGCCGTCACTGGCAAGGATTGGAACGTGTTCCTTCGTGAGCGCTTCTTCGAGCCTCACGGCATGGACACGATCGACTACTATGCCGACGGCGCCGTCGTTCCCATGCGTGTTTCAGGCTACGAGGGTTCCTTCGATGATGTGCAAAACGCCTCGTTCATTTCCATGAGTCAGCCTCATGCCGCGGGCGCCTTGTCGGCAACCGCACTGGACGTCGATCGCTGGCAGCAGCGCCTGCATGGCGGTGATCTGCTGAGCGATGCCAGCTATCAGGCCATGATTTCATCGGATTCAGCGGCGTCGGGCCAGCTGGGCGGCCAGAGTTACGGCTATGGTCTGATCCTGGGTGAGTGGATGGGCCAGCCGGTTTATCACCACGGGGGTGGCATCAACGGCTTTGTCACCTACGCCCTGTGGTTACCAGAGGCTGAGCTGTCAGTCGTAATGCTGAGCAATATCGCCGGCGGTCTTCAGAATCAGGATGTGACACTGCAGCTGGTTGGTCTTGCCATGGACCGCCCCTATGCGCGCAATCTACCCACGGTCGAGTGGACCGAAGCGCAGATGATGGCGGTGCAGGGCACCTATCAGATCAATGAGGAAACAACCCGTACCCTTCGCGTGGAAGACGGCCAGATCATCAGCCAGCGCCAGGGCAGCTCGTCGTTCACGGTCCGCCCGGTCTCCGAAGACGTGTTGGCCTTCGATAGCTCCTTGAGTTCCTTCAGGATCGAGCGGGATGACGCAGGTGAGGTCGAGGCGGTCTATCTGCAGTCCGGTTTCGGTGGCGAGGGTGAACGGGCAGAGCGCGTCAGTGCCGAGGTCGTACTCCGTCAAGCGATCGACGTCGAACCGGCCGAGCTGGCGCGCCTGGTCGGAAGCTATGAGCTCCAGCCCAATTTCGTCATTGATGTCACCGTGGTCGGTGAGGGTCTGCAAGTGCAGGCAACCAATCAGCCCGCCTTTCCGGTTAGCGCGGAAAGTCCGATTCGCTTCTACAACGAGTCGATCGGCTTCACGATTGAGTTCGAACTGCCGGATACCGGTCAGGCCACTCAGCTGACCCTGTTCCAGGGTGGACAGACCATGCCGGCACCGCGCATCAGTAGCGACTGATACAAGAAAAGCTGCGGGCCTCAACGATCGAAAGACCGTGGATCGTCAATTGGGCGATCCGCGGCCTCTTGTTTGATCAACGGCGGCCCGCACGCCGAAGACTCAATCAAACTGAATCGAGCGCGTTCAGCTGAGCAAGCGTGACCTCATCGGTCCGAAGCAATTCAGCGGGTGGAATGACCAGCGTACTGTATTCACGAAAGTTCGCCTGGGGCAACTCGCGTAAAGGGAAGCGGTCTGCACGATGGTGCTGTACGGGGAGTTGGGCGGCTTCATAAAGCACCACTGGCGAGTCTGCTGGATACCAACGACCAAGCTTGGCGACCAGAATCTCAAGGCGTAAGGGATCGGGCTCGAATCCAATGCAGTCCAGATTGCCACTGAGCGCCACCTGCCAAAGGATCAGCAGGGCAGAAGGATTAACGGCGTAGTCACTGATTAAAAACTGCGTGGCTTCGAACGATTGGACGCCGCTGTCTCCGGGATCAAGTCCCAGATCGGCATAAAGACAGGCCTCGGCCGAGATTCCCGCTTCCATACGCGCGGAGAATCCCTCTTCTCGGGCGATGCGAATCGTGTTGTGTGACACCTGGGCGAATACACCCGGATGGCCGTAGAACACGGTGCAAACATGCTGACCGGCGCGAACGCATTCCAGAATCTCGGCTTCCATCTCGTGATAGGTCTTGCGGCGGTCCTTGGTATCGCCGTAGAAGCCAGAGAGGCTGCGACAATCTGATCGAATGGACAGCAGCCATTTCTGTGCAAAAGCATCGGCGAGCATGAAGACCGTGTCGGCAGCTCGGATCTCCGAAATCGCCCGGGTCGTCATGTGGCGACCCAGTTCGATCCCGCAGCCGACCACAACCAAACTGCCCTTGATCATCAGGCTTCAGAGTTGCTGGATGATTCCGCGATGACCATCCGGTCACGACCCGAATGCTTGGCCTGATAGAGGGCCGCGTCAGCGCGAGCTCGAAGCGTGTCGAAGTCTTCTCCAGAGCCCAGCTGCGCCAGACCAAAGCTCATGGTGACAGTCTGCTCGATGTCCGAAAGACGACAATCCAACAATGCGGTTCGGACCTCATGAACCTTGCTCGCCGCATGATCTTGATCGAGATCATCGAGACAGGCTGCGAATTCTTCTCCACCAACTCGGCCGACGACCCCGTGCGGTGAAAGCACCTCACTCATGCGACTGGCGGCGCGGCGCAGCACTTCATCACCGGCTTGGTGGCCATGGCGATCGTTGAATTGCTTGAAGTGGTCGATATCAGCTAAAACCAACGTCAGACTGGCGCTGCCTGAGGCTGCTTGCCTGACCTGTTTCTTGGCGGCATCAATGAAGTGGGTGTGATTGAGGATTCCAGTCAGCCCGTCATGTGCGGACATGTGACGGAAATGGCGGCGCTCTTTCAGAGTGCGGATCAGGAGCAGCAACAACAGAGCCAGGATCAACGCTGCCATGGCGATAACAATCTGTTGAAAGCGTCGCTGCTGTTGCAGTGCATTCTCCTGCAGCTCGGAAACTCTGGCCTGTTCGCGCAGCAGCTGAATCTCCTGGGCCTGGTTGTGCATGTCGAACTGAACTTCCTGGAAGGCAATGATTCGCGCGCGTTCGATGTCGAAGACGCGTTCGCGATCCTGGAGGTAGGCGGTCAAGCGTTCCCAGGCTTGCCCATAGTCTCCTTCGCGAGAGTGGATACGGGCTAACAAACGTTGGGCATCGGCGCGATTGTTGGGTCGACCTCCAAAGCGAACCCAGGGAGAAAGAGAGAAATGCGGAGGAGAAGCAGAAAGAGCA
>JBCDLQ010000333.1:0-3819 GCA_039414335.1 Pseudomonadota bacterium
CGTGATTAATCGGTGACTGACGCTCGAGCTGGGCCCGACCTTCATCGGTTTCAGGATTGCCCATGCGCAGGGTGAAGATCTGGCGAATCGGTCCCCAGTAGGCGGGAATCGAGTTCAGCAGGCTGATCAGATTCGACACGCCCACGATGTTGACGCCGCAGGCGTAGAGCTCGGGCGTGAACACCATGCCGGCCAGGGTGGCGTAACCGCCGTAGGAGCCGCCCATGATGCAGACGCGATCGGGATCGGCGATGCCTTGATCGATCAGATACTGGACACCATCGCTGATGTCGTCCTGCATAGCATCACCCCATTCGCCGTTTCCGGCGTTCAGGAAGGCCTTGCCGAATCCCGTCGAAGCACGGAAATTTGGCTGCAGTACGGCGTAGCCGCGGTTAGCCAGAAACTGGACCAGGGAGCTGTAGCCCCAGTTGTCGCGTGCCCAGGGGCCGCCGTGGATCAATGCAACAACGGCAAGATTCTTCGGCTCGACGCCATTGGGCAGGGTCAAGTAGGCGGGTATCTCCAGGCCATCACGCGCCGCGTAGCGAATCGGCTGCATATTGGCCAACTGCTCGGTCGGCAGTTCCGGACGCGAGCGGTACAGCAGCTCGACCGTGCGCGCTTCGCGATCGAAAACATAGATGGAACCGGGGTCGACATCGCGCGACAGGCTGACGAGAGCCTTGGAGGCATCCGCAGTCTGAGACGACAGGCCGATTTCGCCTTCGGGCAGATTATCCCGCAGGAATTCGAGGTCAGCGGCGAATTCATCGTCCTTTGGATAGATTCGAACACGATCACCAACATAGACCGTGGCCAGCAGCTCGTTGCTATCCGGATGGAGGACCACGCCGCCGAAGTCAACTTCGCCCTCTGGGTCACGCTCGAACAGGGTCAGCTCGTAGCTATTGAGATCCATCAGGTAGAGACCGGACAGGTCATTCTCGTCGCCCTTGTTCGACGTGAACCAGACCTGCTCCCCGTTCGGGTGGAAGCTGGCGGGCCCGCAGGCCTCGGTCCAGCTGCATTCGTACACGATGTCGCCGAGCTCGCCGTCGGTCACGGCCAGAACTTCCGTGCCGCCCTCACTGTTCAGGCGTGTCGCCATGCGAATCGTGCCTTCCAGATCGGCTGACCAGCCAGAGATGTTCTGGTTGTTTTCAATCAGCAGCTCGCGCTCGCCGGTCGAGATCTGAACTCGATAAACGTCGTGCAGTGCCGGGTCGCGGTCATTCAAACCGACCAGCATGTGGTCCGGCGTATTCTTCGGAACGCTGAGAATGAAAGCCCGCACGCCGTCGTAGTCGGTCAAGTTGCGCGCTTCGGGCACGCCGCTGTCGAGCAGCTCGCCGTCCGGGTCTACAGCCCAGACGTGGAAGTTCTCGTCGCCGCCCTTGTCCTGAACGTAGAGCACGAACTGGCCGTCACGGCTCCAGAAATAGCCCGGGACGGGCTTGTCGTCGGCGGTCAGGGGACGCGCGTCTTCAAAGGCTTCATCAAAGCCCTTGATCCAAATATTGCGCACGCCTTCATAGGGGCGAATGAAGGTGATGAAGCGGCCGTCGGGAGACAGCTGGGCACCAGAGATCTCCGGATCGCCGAAGAACAGATTGCGATCCAGCAGCGGCGGCAGCTCGTCGAGATAATCCAGCGGCTCAGTGCGATCAGCCAGGGCCGCAGAAGACAGGCCGAGCAGCACGACGGCGCCCAGCACGGACTTGAACAGTTTCATGGTCACTACCTTCGAAACGAGGGAAAGAGACCCGCAAGCCTAGCCATTCATGGCCGGATTTACCATAGTCCAGAGGTCACGAGAGGGTCCTCGTTCCCTGTCAGATCAAGGCGCAAACAGACCCGTAGACCCTACGATTACAGGGTCTGAACGCCCGCCCTCAATAGCGGTCTCGACGACCCGTTGCCGAACGCTCGGCCGGCAGATGAAAGCGCGCCAGAATCGGCTCATGATCGGCGGCCTGATCAGCCAGGCGAGCATTGACGTGCACGACTTCGACCTCGGCACGATCGGCCAGGGCCGGCGTGGTCAGGATGTGGTCGATGGCCTGACCCGTACCGCGAAAGATGTAGGTCCAGCGATCGGCCATGGGGCGCAGCTCGATCAGATTGATCAGCCGATCATCGTCGCCTTCCTCACCCTTGAGGATGCTCAGCGGTTCGGAGAACCAGTGGTCATTGAGATCACCCAGCACCACCCAGTGCGCCTCGCCATTCCAGGCCTCGCGTTCAACCATCAACTCGCGCACGACCGTGGCTTGATTCTGTCGACCTTCGGCCTGGCCGACGATGCGCTCACCTTCACCGAAGACCGGCGAGCTGCCGCCCTTGGAAGAGAAGTGGTTGTTGATGAGATGAACCTTGTGGCCGTTGAATTCAAAGCCGGCCAGGACTGGCGCGCGCGTGCGCTCGAAGGCCGGGTCCTGGATGCGCTCCGTGCTGCCTTCGATCAGCTGCACTCGGTCCGTGTTGTAGAGGTAGCCATTGCGAATGTTGCCGCCCGGCTGACCCCCTTCCGTATCGGCGATCGGGTGCAGATCGATGAAGGCATAGGACGGTCCACCGGCGGCGACCACCGCATCGATCAGCGCCGAGTAGGTTTGGTCGGCGGCAACGACGTCACCGAGCTCGGCGCCGTTGTTGTCCTGAATTTCCTGCAGGGCGAGGATATCGGGGCTGCCCATGTTGACGGCGATATGCGCCCCAATCAGGGCCATGCGACCGCTGCCGATCGCATCGTCCACGTCGTCCGGGCCTTCGACCCGACCCAGGCGCTCGATCACCGGATCCAGGTTTTCCACGTTGTAGGCCGCGACGGTCAGATGATCGTCGCCTGCCAGCAAGGTCGTCGTTGGCGTCAGCGCATCCGGCGCGCGTTCGGCGGAATCCAGCTGCAGCGCATGGCGAGCCAGCACGCGAAAGCCGCCGAAGGCGTAGTGAACCACCCCGTCGATACGTCGGAATCGATCACCGGGATGGGCCGGCTTCGTGAAGCTGGACCGGAGCAGGGGATGGGTCGTGATCTGGATGCGATCCAGGTGATCGCCTTCGGGCTTCGCGATCAACACGCTGTGTTCATTCAGGGCCGGATGATCGGGCGGGCTCATGACCCAGGTGTCACCGAAACGGCTCGTGGGTCCGATCACCACATGGTCAGTGACTTCGATGCGCATGCCCGTCAGCCAGGTCCAGAAATCGGTTGCGCTCTGTGTGGGATCGACCACGGGATCGTCGTCGTATTGATTCGTCGGCACGCGCAGTCCATCCGCGCCAATACGAATGGCCGGCGGCAGGGCCTGATCGCTGGCCAGGACTTCGAGATCACTGGGTTGGATCAGCTGGGTGACCCAGCGATCAGATTCGCGATTCGGGCGACGATGACGATCAACATAGCCCGTCACCCGCACCCGATCGCCTTCTCCAACCGGTGCCGGATCCGCCGTGAACACATGAATGCCCTCGCGCTGCTGCGGGACTTGCTCCGATGCGCTCTGGATCCAGAAGCCCGTGGGATGCACCAGGGTCACGATGCCTTCCGTGGTCACGGCCTGGTCCTGATACGGCGAAACGGATCCCGGCCCGTGGATCTCGGCAACGGTCACGCTATCGGCAAGCGCAACAGCGGAGACGATCAGGAACAGGCAGAAAAGTGCGAGTCGACGCATCGGTCCATCCTCGATTTCAATAGAAAAAACTTCCGGGAGTTTAGTGGATCGGGCTTGACAACGTTGTGTTTGCTTGTACTTGAAGACGCCATGACATACATTGGCTCGAGCGGGCTCAAGGACAGCTTGCGTTCAATCC
>JBCDLQ010000334.1:0-3819 GCA_039414335.1 Pseudomonadota bacterium
AAGCTGCGCCGCCAGACCGACCAGACCCTGCTCGAAGAACACCCGGACGAGTTCGACCGCAAACGTCTGGCCTGGGCCGGCGGTATCGTCGCTGCCGTGGTGCTGGGCGCGGCAATGACCCCGCTGCCGATCGTGGTCACGGCCTTGATGGGCATCATCGCCATGGTCCTCACCGGGTGCATCAGCAAGGACGATCTCTATTCGGGCGTGTCCTGGGACGTGATCTTCCTGCTCGCCGGCGTCATTCCCCTCGGGATTGCCATGACCAAATCCGGAGGTGCGGAGTGGCTGGGCGGACTGCTGGCGGTCTATGCCACCGGCTGGCACCCGATTCTGGTGCTGATGGCGCTGTATGCGGTCACCACCCTGCTGACCGAGATGGTCAGCAACAATGCATCCGTGGTGATTCTGGTCCCAGTTGCGATTGCGCTTGGCGACAGCCTGGGCATCGACATTTTCTCCATGGTCCTGGCCGTGATGTTCGCCGCCTCAACCAGCTTCCTGTCGCCGATCGGCTACCAGACCAACACGATGATCTACGGCACGGGCCTGTACCGCTTCACCGACTTCGCCCGAGTCGGTGCACCGCTAAACGCCCTCCTGATGATCGTCACCAGTTTGGGGCTCTACGCCTTCTGGATTGCTTGAGCCGCAGAAATGAATGCTCACGCGGAGACGCAGAAGAGCGGGGACCGCAGAGAAAAGCCTTGCTCTCGGCGATCTCTCTTTACTCAGCGTCTCTGCGTGAGAACAAGTCTCTAAGACATTCTGCAAGAACGACAACGACGTTCAATCACCACGCCGGAAATATTGGTTCTCGATCGATTGAGCATCGGCATAAGAGGACTCACTTAAGAACGCAGAGGGCTGAGATTCGCAGCGAAAGAACTCTTTTTTCTCTGCGTACTCTCATTCCTCCGCGCCTCTGCGTGAGTAATAGATGCTCGAACAATCCGAGAGAACCGCACCTCCGTTTGATCACCAGCCCAGACTCACATTAACAACAGCTAGGCGGCCGGCGCCGGGGAAGTAGCGGAAGTTGCCGAAGGCGAAATCGGCGCGTTCAGCGTAGCGCTTTCCGGTCAAGTTGCGCAGTCTCAGTCCGACCTGCCACTGGCTGTCGATCTGGTAATCAGCGGCAGCGTGCAGCAGCGTGTGGCCGCCATAGCGGCGGCTGTTGGCCGCATCCAGGTAGTAGCGGCCCGTCGATTCCACGGCCAGCTGCGTGCGCAGCTGATCGGTGGGCGTCCAGTTCAAGTCGGCGCTCCACAGGCGGCGCGGTGCTGAGCGGATATCGCGACCCGAGACGATCACCTCGCCGCGCGCGTCGCGATCGAACCGATAGGTATGGGCGGCATAGGTGCCGCGAAAGCCGGCGCTCAAGCGCTCGTTGATCGCCCAGGCCGTATCGAACTCCACGCCGACATGGCGCGTGCGGCCATCGCTCACATTGAAGCCTTCCGAGTCTCGGAAGATGAAGTTGTCCTTGCGCTGGGCAAAGGCCACCACCTCCCAGCTCACGCGTCCATCACTACGAATACCCAGCTCGATCGCATCGAGCACTTCAGAGTCAAGGTCGGCCACGGTCTGGCCGCTCTGCAGTCGATAGAGCTCCGTGGCCTGCGGTGCGCGCAGACCGCGCGCCAGGCGAAGCCAGAGCAGGCCCTGAGCGAGGTCGCGGCTGAGCGTGACCTCCGGCGCGATATCGAAAAAGTCGTCCGTGCGGTCGTCCGGCCGCGTGTAGAGACAGCCACCGAATCCACAGGCCTCGCCGCTGTCGGTCAGGTTGCCGGGCTGGAGGAAATTGTCGTAGTCGTAGCGCAGGAAATCAGCGCTGACGCCGGCACGCCAGCGCCAGTCCGCGTTCAAGTCGCCGGCCAGCGCCAGGTAGCCGCCCAGGCGTTGACCGTCGACTTCGTAGTCGTAGTGCTGGCCGACGGGACGGGTGGCAACCAGGAACGGCGAGCCGACCGCCGGCGCAAACTGCTCCTGGCTGAGATTGCCCTGGAACCACTCGGCGTCCAGACCCCAGTCCAGGTCAATATCGCCGCCCAGTGCACCGAGACGCTGCTGGTCGAACTGCGCACCCAATGAAACCTGGCCGTTGCGCTCCAGCGGTTTACCGGGCAGGAAATGCTGAAGAAAAGTCATGCGCGAACGACGGGCGAAACCGGTCAGGCGATTCTCGGTGGCACCCGAAGACCAGCTGGCCCGCGACAGGAAGCGCGCGGCCGTAGCGCGGCGATAGGCTTCCGGATTGAGGTTCTGGCGACGCAGGACCGGATCGCGGAAGCTGTCTTCTCCAAAGATGAAACCAGCCGTGTCCTGATCCAGGCGCGCCAGGTTCAGGCGGGTTTCCAGCTCACCCCAGCTTGTTGGCGTCAGATGACTGAGGTTGAGAAACTGATGTTCGTAGCCTTCGTCCTCGCGGAAGCTACCCGCATCGACCGCATTCGCATCCAGACCCACGACACCCTTTCCGACCGATTCGGTCAGAGACAGGCCAAGGCGGCGGTAATCTTCACCTCCGGCCTCCAGGTTCAGGCGGTTGACCGGATTGAAACGCGGTGAGCGCGAGCGTACGTCAATCACGCCGTGCAGGCCGCCCGACGCATGACCCAACCCACCGGGTCCGCGAAGGACGCGCAAGCTATCGGCTTGTAGCAGATTGACTTCAAACAGGTTGTTGACGTTGCAAAAGCCCGGTGGTCGGACGGGAATGCCGTCTTCAAGAATCAGCAGCGCGCCGCAGCCGCCGGCACCGGTCAGCAGCGGCGAGCGAACCGCACTGAGGTGCTCCTGACCTGACCCGCGGGTGATCCAGGTTCCCGGTAAACGCGTAAACAGCTCGGCGGGATGCGTGGGCTGGATCGTCTCGATCTCGGCTCGATCCAACTCAGCTGTCGCCTCTGCTGCGCCAGGATCCAGGTCACGGCCGCTAACGGCGAGCGCCTCCAGTTCAACGGGTCCGGCCTGTCCGAGTAGCGCTGCCAGCAGGAAATACGGGTGAATCAGTGTCATCACGGCGGTCAATCGACAAAATAAACCGCGCAGGATACCGACCCGGGGCCATTAAATCATCAAGGCTCAAAGCGATCACTGAATATCGCATCGACGAAGCCGGGAAACTCGACGGCACCGGCCTCGCAGCGGGTGCCACCCTGACCGGGACCGCCAGCGCGAGACTGGCCGAGCTGGTCCAGCACCCCCATGGGACAGAAAATGAACAGATTCTGGTTGTCGACTGCCGGTCCATTCCCACGCGGAACGTAGTGAGTGCCATTCAAGACGGGATCGATGACCGTCGACAAATCGCTGATCATGAGGTCAAATCCGAAGGTCGGGCACTGGTCCTCGGAATCGAGAATATTGCCGTCGATGGAGAGGAAATCCTGATTGGGAAAGTTGCTTTGGCAATCTGTGCCAATCACGTCATCGTTCACCAGTCGACCGTTGCCGTGGATGATGCTGCCGTTGTACTGAATCACGCCTTCCTGACCCGACGTCTCCTGAATGTAGAGCCCATCCCCCAAGCCGCAGGCCGCCTGATTGCCCACCACCGTAGAACGAATCAGGTCCACCACGACATCCGGCGTTGCCCCCGTATCGCTGATCGCGACCACATGAATCGCACCACCGTTGCGGCCGATATTGCCTGACAGCGTTGAGTCTTCAAATCGGGCCTGAGTCAAGGTGCCAATCCCTTCAATTCGCAGCCCGCCTCCCGTCGAGACGATCGGATCGGGCATCGCCGGATTGCAGGGTATGTCCGCTTGATTCTGGATCAGCGCGGAACGAATCACCTCCAGCGTGCCGTCG
>JBCDLQ010000335.1:0-3814 GCA_039414335.1 Pseudomonadota bacterium
ACGATCTCCTCCAGGATGTCATCGAGCGTGACCAGGCCCTGGATATCGCCATATTCGTCAACGACCAGGCCCATGCGACGTTCGCGGCGCTGGAACTCCAGCAGCTGCTGCGTCAGGGCCGTGCCTTCGGGAATGAAGTAGGGCCGTCGAATGGCACGCATCAGAGCGTTCATGTCCAGCTCGTTGCGGGCAAGCTGGGTCACGACCGTGCGGATGTGCAGCAGGCCGATGATGTTTTCCAGGTCACCGCGCCAGACCGGCATGCGGGTAAAAAGGCTCTGGGTGAGCGTCTGGACGATGTCGTCCCAGCTCTGGTCCAGGTCGATGCCGATTACATCCTGTCGCCGCACCATGACGTCATCGACGCGACCGTGCTCCAGATCGAGGATGTTGATCAGCATCTGCTGGTGGTCGTCGGAAATGCTTCGTCCACCTTCTTTGACCAGCGTGCGCAGTTCGTCGCGACTCAAGGCATCCTGAGATGTCCCTGAATCTCGGACCCCAATGAGACGCAAGAACTGGGAGGCGGCCAGATTGATCAGCCAGACAAATGGATAGAGAACCTTCAACAGAGGTGTGAGGACGAAGGAAGCTGGGAAGGCAATGCGCTCGGGTGCCTTGGCGGCGACAGTCTTGGGTGCCACTTCAGCGAAAACAAGAACGATGACTGTCAGCACAGCCGTGGAGATCCAGATGCCGGCTTCACCGAAAAATCGGATCGCGATGAGGGAACCGATTGAGGCTGCCAGAATATTAACCAGGTTATTACCGAGCAGGATGATCCCGAACATGCGATCGGGCTGACCCAGCAGGGCTTGGGCAAGGCGCGCGCCGCGATGGCCGCGGTTGGCCTTGTGGCGCAGCTTGTAGCGATTCAGTGCGACCAGCCCCGTCTCCGAGCTGGAGAAGAAGGCCGACAGGACGATCAGCAAAGCCAGCAGCCCGTAGAGGGCCGATAGCGGCAGTTCGCTCATGATCGGTCGAGGGAGAACAACGCTGCAGTGGCCGCGGCCGTGGGCCCGGATGCGGACCAGCTGCGATCGAGCAGGATTTCAAGCACCAGTTTGCTGCCGAAATAGCCCAGCAGCAGGACAGACATTGCGGTCAGTGTGAAGTAAATGGCCTGCCGACCCCGCAGACCATAGCGCCAGCGGCCGAACAGCAACATTGAAAACAGTAGCCAGGACAACAGGGTCAGGACGGTCTTGTGGACCAAGTGTTGGGCCAGCAGATTCTCGACGAAAAGAAAGCCGGTAATCAGTGAAACTGTCAGTACGAACAGTCCGGCTGCGACTTGCCTGAACATCAGTGTTTCCAATACGTTCAGGGGCGGTAACATTTCGAGTTGTCGAATCCGTTGAGGCTGTCGCAGCAGTTTGTCCTGAACCGCCAGCATCAAGGCGGTCAGTGCCGCGAGGCTCAACAGGCAATAGGCCAAAAGGGAACTGAAGACGTGGAGCTCCAGTTCGATCGATGGCTCACTCAATACGAGCGGGTTGACGGGAATTAATTCGGCGAGGATGACCGCGATAGCTGTTCCTGGAAACACGACAATCCCGGCCTCCAGCAGACCATGGCGCAAGGTAGAGATCAACAGCAGGACTGCCACCAGCCAGGCGGCAAGAGAAAAAGTATTGAGGAAATTGACATCCCAACCTTCCGCCACGGAAAGTGTCAGCCAGAGGACCGCAGCATGGGCGATCGCTGCGATCGCGGCGATCACAACACCGGCTCTGCGCAATTGCGGTCGGGCCCGGACGAATCCGAAGCCTAGGGAAATGCCCGCCGTGATGTAGGCTGCAGCCGTGAGCGTCTGAATTAAATGAAGAGCGACCATTGGCAATCTGATGAAAAACAGGGTCAGGGAGCTTCAAGCAGTATAATAGGCGACCTCAAGAACACTGACACATTGATGTAATCATCGCGAGACTTTTTCGATTCCATGTTTGACCAACTGAGCCAACGACTGACCGGATCCCTGGAGCGCATCAGAAGCCGGGGCAAGCTGACCGAGGACAATATCCGAGAAGCCATGCGCGAAGTGCGCATTGCGCTGCTGGAAGCCGACGTGGCCCTTCCGGTGGTCAAGGACTTCATCAAGCAGGCCACGGAACGCGCCGTCGGTCAGGAAGTGATCGGAAGCCTCAAGCCTGGTCAGGCCTTGGTCAAGGTCGTGCACGAGGAGCTCAAGCGCGTCCTCGGTGGCGATCAGGCGGAGATTCGCCTGGATGTGGCGCCACCGGCAATCATTCTGCTGGCGGGCCTGCAGGGTGCGGGCAAGACCACCACGGCGGGCAAGCTGGCGAAGCTGCTGCAGGAGCGCCACAAGAAGAAGGTGCTGCTGGCCAGCTGTGACATCTACCGTCCTGCCGCCATTGATCAGCTCGAGACCCTGGCCGGCCAGGTCGACGCTGGCTTCTACCGCTCGCCGCGCACTGATGACGCCCGCGCCATCGCCGAAGAAGCGATGCAACAGGCGAAAACGCAGTTTGCCGATGTGCTGATCATCGATACTGCCGGTCGTCTCGCCATCGACGAAGCGATGATGGACGAGATCAAGCGCGTTCACGCCGCCACTCAGCCCACGGAAGTGCTGTTCGTGGTCGACTCGATGACCGGTCAGGATGCAGCCAATACGGCCAAGGCTTTCAACGACGCTCTGCCGCTCAGCGGCGTGGTGTTGACCAAGACCGATGGTGATGCGAGAGGCGGTGCCGCCCTGTCCGTGCGACAGATCACCGGCGCACCGATCAAATTTCTCGGTACGGGCGAGAAGCTTGATGGCCTGGAGCCGTTCTATCCCGATCGCCTGGCCTCGCGCATTCTGGGCATGGGCGATGTGCTCAGCCTGGTCGAAGAAGTCGAACGGCAGGTTGACCAGAAGCAGGCGAAGAAGCTGGCCGGCAAGCTGGGCAAGGGCTCACGTCGCTTCGGTATGGACGACCTTCGCGACCAGCTTCGCCAGATGGAAAACATGGGCGGACTGGGTTCGCTGATGGACAAGCTGCCCGGCATGAACCAGATTCCGGCCGCGGCGAAGGCCCAGATGGATGATCGCCAGACCCGTCGCATGATCGCCATCATCAATTCCATGACGCCGAAAGAGCGTCGCTATCCTGACATCATCCGCGGCTCGCGCAAGCGCCGCATTGCGGCCGGTGCCGGCCTGCAGATCCAGGACGTCAATCGTCTGATCAAGCAGCACAAGCAGATGCAGAAGATGATGAAAAAGGTCGGCAGCAAGGGCGCGATGGCCAAGCTGATGAAGCGTCTGCCCGGCGGTGGTGGCTTCCCGGGGATGTGATTCGGTCAGGGTGCCAGCGCGTTGACGCTGGAAGCACCAATGGCTTCGCAGCCCTGCAATCCCAATTCACAGATCAGCGCGTGATGGCTGACTGCGCGCCCTAGAAACACGGTCACGGACTCTTCCAGGTCGCGTGTGTTGCCCCGAGAAAAAACCTCCTGGCGCAAGCGTGCTGCGGCGGCGGGGCGATTCGCATCAGCCAGCAGGCTTCGCGTGACGTCGGCCGCCAGCGCGTTGGCCCAGAGGCTGCGATAGCGCAGTCCACCGCGATGCCCGCCAAAAACCGAAAGGTCGCCATCGTCAGCCCGGATCGGGCGTATTGCCTCTGGTAGCTCCATGTCGGCAATGACCTGAGCTGCGATGGCGTCCGGATCCAGACGGTCGGTGGAAGTGATCGAATGCCAGGCCAGGTCGATTCGAATCAGCGCGATTTCCCGCAGCGTCTGCAAGCCCGGCAAGTCGTAGCCATGACCGAAGCGCACGCGGCCACCAATATCTTCGTTCAGCGAC
>JBCDLQ010000336.1:0-3803 GCA_039414335.1 Pseudomonadota bacterium
CAAAAAAAGGCGCTGCCTCGATCGGCAGCGCCTTTTTTCGTTACTGATCTGAACCAGAGGTCTAATCAGAAGCGGCTTCTGATCATCACGAAGGCCGCAACCATCAGTGCCAGGAACAGGGCAATCAGACCCATCGTGCTGTTGGACGGGACTGCGAAGACCGGACCCGGTGGCGGCGGCGGCGGTCCGAAGGCGGCCAACGCGCAGCCCGTTGCCGTCGTTTCAGTGATATCCAGCGTGAAGTCGTCGCTGTCACCACCAAAACCGTCCACTACAATAAAGTAATCGGTTCCCGGAACTGCGGAGAATGGCGCATTCTCAGTGGCAGCATTTCCGCCAGCATCGTTGCCAGCTACACAACCGCCGATGATGTCGTCACAGTCGGTCGTGACGTAGAGCGCCAAATCATTCGCAGCCGGCGTCATAGCAACGTTAAGATCGCAAGCCTGGTCGACCTGAACGATGAACGACACGTCAGGTCCGTCACCGGATGATGCATTGAATCCACCACACTCCCCACCATAGAGGTAACTGTCGGAGGCACCGATCGTTGAGCCAGACGTATTAAACGGAAGCGAGCCCGACAACTCGGTAGCCACGTCGCAAGTATCACCTGAGGTACCCAGCGGAGCTTCCCAAGGTCCCTGATCTCGTTGAGCGAGTGCTGAGGCTTGCTCTTCCGGCGTCAGTGAATCCCAGATGGCCTTCAGATCGACCGGGCTCTGCTGCTGAGCCATTGCATTACCCATCACCAAGGCCAGCGCCAGAGCGGCCAGAACCAGTTTTACCCTCGACATACCAATCTCCCTAGACAATAAACACACGAGTCTGCCGCGGCAAACTACATTCACGAATGTGTACGTTACTTCACGCGTTCATCCGAATGCAAGTCAGCAACATCGGAATCAGCCGCCGTTTCAAGCCAGACTGCGGTGCTTGCGCACGACCAGCATGGCCATTTCCAGCGCCTGTTCATAGTTCAGGCGAGGATCCACTGTGGTCTTGTAGCAAGTCTCCAGGTCCGTTTCGTTGAGCTCGCGCGCGCCACCGATGCACTCGGTGACATTTTCACCCGTCAGCTCCAGATGAACGCCGCCCAGGCGCGAACCGCAAGCCGCATGAATCTCGAAGGCCTGCTCCACTTCGGCTCGGATGTTGTCAAAACTGCGCGTCTTGTAGCCGTTACTGGTCTTCTGGGTGTTGCCATGCATCGGATCACAGATCCACAGCACCGGTGAACCCGTCGCCTTGACGGCCTCGACCAGGCCGGGCAGATGGTCGCCGACCTTGCCTGCGCCCATGCGATGGATCAGGACCAGGCGACCGGCTTCATTGTCCGGGTTCAGGTGACGAATCAGGCCCTTGAGCCAGTCCGAGGTCATGCCCGGACCTACCTTGATCCCGATGGGATTGCGAATACCGCGGAACATCTCTACGTGGGCGCCGTCCAGCTCGGCGGTACGCATGCCGATCCAGGGGAAGTGGGTCGACAGATTGAAATAGCCGTACTGGCGCGGAACCTGGCGCGTCAGGGCCTGCTCGTAGGGCAGATGCAGCGCCTCATGGGAGGTGAAGAATTCCACGCGCTTCAGGCTGCCCGGCTTCTGTCCGGTAATGGTCTCGATGAATTTCACCGACTGCCCGATGCTGTCGGAAATGCGATGGAACTCGGCGGCCAGCGGAGAATGCTCGACCCAGCCCAGATCCCAGTATTCGGGATGATGCAGATCGGCAAAGCCACCATCGACGAGGGCACGAACGAAATTCATGGTCATGGCAGACGCCGAATGCCCCTCGATCAGTCGCGCCGGGTCCGGGCGGCGAGCCTCGGGCGTGAAGGCCGGCGAATTAACCAGATCACCACGATAGCTCGGCAGCGTAACGCCGTCACGAGTCTCCGTGTCGGCCGAGCGCGGCTTGGCGTACTGGCCTGCAAAGCGACCCACACGCAGCACCGGCATTTCCAGGCCTTGCAACAGAATCAGCGACATCTGCAGCAGCACCTTCAGGCGGTTGGCCACGATTGACGATTCGCACTCGTTGAAGACTTCCGCGCAATCGCCACCCTGCAAGAAAAAGCGCTTGCCCGCCTGCGCTTCGGCGATCTGCTTCTTGAGATTCAGAATTTCCCATGAAGTGACCAGCGGCGGCATGTCGGCCAGCTTGGCCAGCACCGTATTCAGCTCGCTCTGATCCTCATAGGTGGCTTGCTGGCCCGCTTCTTTCTGGCGCCAGGAATCCGGTCTCCAGCCTTGAGCCGAAGTAATGGGTTTGAGGTGATCAGTCATGGGTCTATCCTGCAAAATAGTGCTTCAAAAATAGTTAGTTACGAATGAAATTACTTTGTTCTTCTGAACAAGACCGGAAGCATAAACAATGTCAGGCCAACATACCAGATCAAGGTCCAGGCCGGCATGGACAGTCCGAGGAATGTCCAGGACACCTGAGCGCAGTCTCCGCTGGCCGTAAAGGCCTCCGTGAGAATCTCGCTCCAGCTGAACTCAAAGGCCATCATGGTCGGCCAATCGGCCCCACAGCCCCCCATGGGATCCGACGGTGCATTCTGCAGACGAACGTGCTGGGTAGCGGTCACCATCCCCCAGATCGCCCCGCCCAGGAACGGTACGCCATAGAGCCACCGCTTCCAGTCCTTGGGATCATGCAGCGCCAGACCCAGGGCTGCCAGGGCCATGATCATGAACCCGAAGCGCTGCAGCATGCACATGGGGCATGGCGCCAGTTCGAGAACGAACTGCGCGTAGTAGGCAAAGCCCAGCAATCCGATGCAGGCAGCAAAAACCAGTACGTAGGGCGTGCGGCCCTGATAGAGCGACTTGAGCATGGAAGACTTCCCGCTTGAATACTTGAGTGATCAGACGGCCTGCGCCAGGGAGGGTTCAACCGAATACGGCGATTCGATCAATAAGCGTCCAGGTCAGCAGCAAACAGGGCCTCGAGATTGCGAAAGGCCTTGAATTCCAGGTGATTACCGCTGGGGTCGGCGATGAACATCGTCGCCTGCTCACCCTTGCGACCGGCGAAGCGCACGTTGGGTTCAATCACGAATTCTTTCCCTGCGGCCTGGAAACGCGCCGCCAACGCTTCGAATTCCGTCCACTCCAGGATCGGCCCGAAATGACTGGCCGGTACCTCATGGCCATCGACGGCATTGCGCTGAACGCTGGGATGCTGCTCGGGGTCGACCTGGTGCAGGACCAGCTGATGACCATAGAAATCGAGATCCACCCATTGGGCGGACGAACGCCCCGTCGGACAGCCCAGGAGGTCGACGTAAAAGGCCAGAGTCTCGTCCAGATCCAGTACGGGTAAGGCCAGGTGAAATCGCGGATAGGGCGTGGTCGGCTGATGGCCCGCCGCGGCCTCAGCCCATTCAGCACTCAACTCAGCCATTTCAACACCTTGGTTTTGAACTGCGTGTAGGGCGCAAAGCGAACGTCGATTTCCGGCCAGCGGGCGCGCCGCATCACCGCTTTGAGGTGACTCAGTCGATCGAAACCGGACTGCCCATGATAGGCGCCCATGCCGGATTCACCGACGCCGCCAAAGGGCAGATCGGGCACGGCCATGAAGAAGATCGTATCGTTGACCAGCATGCTGCCGGCACTGACCTGATCGACAAACTGCGTCTCACTCTGGCCACTGCGCGTGAACAGGTAGGCGGCCAGCGGCTTCTCGCGGGCATTGATGAAATCGATCGAAGCCTCGAGGCTGTCGGACTCCATCACGGGCAGGATGGGACCGATGTCTCGCCAGATGATCCGGTGATGAAGGAAGAAATCTTC
>JBCDLQ010000337.1:0-3794 GCA_039414335.1 Pseudomonadota bacterium
GATTATCAGGGCCAGTACACAGCGGTCTATCCGATCAAGGTCAATCAACAGACGACGGTTGTCCGGACCTTGGCCGCCGTCGACGGTCTGGGCCTGGAAGTCGGCAGCAAACCCGAGCTGATCGCCGCGCTGGCCGAGGCCCGGCCGGGCTCTACGCTGATCTGCAACGGCTACAAGGACGCCGCCTTTATCCGACTGGCCCTGAGCGCGCAGAAGCTGGGCCTGAAGCCGGTCATTGTCATCGAAAAACCCAGCGAATGGAGCCTGATCGAGAGGGAAGCCCGTCGGATGAATATCGAACCGACCCTTGGCGTGCGCCTTCGCCTGTCCTCGCTGGGTGCCGGCAACTGGCAGAACAGCGGGGGCGAGCGGGCCAAGTTCGGCCTGTCGGCTGCTCAGGTGCTGGAGCTGATCGAAGCGATGCGCGAAGCCGGCTGTCTGAACTGGCTGGGATTGCTGCATTTCCACATGGGCTCGCAGCTGTCGAACCTGCGCGATATCCAGCACGGCGTGCGCGAAGCCGGGCGCTATCTGGTGGAACTGATCAAATTCGGCGTCAATGTCCGACTTCTTGATATCGGCGGCGGCCTGGGCGTGGACTACGAAGGCGGCGGAACGCGCAGCTTCTGTTCGATGAACTACTCGCTGAATCAATATGCCCACACGATCGTCGCCGGGCTGGCTGATCTGTGCCGCGAGCAAGACATCACCATGCCCGATCTGATTTCCGAATCCGGTCGGGCGCTGACCGCGCACCATGCAGTGCTCATCACCAACGTGACGGAGTCAGAAAAACCCTCGGCAGCAGTCGATGCACTGCAGGCTGATGACCATGCGCTGATCCGCAGCCTGCACGACATCCTCAACCACGCCGATCAACGGGAACCGGAAGAGTCCTATCTGGAAGCCGAACATCTGCTGGAAGAAGGCCGCAATCTGTTCTTGTACGGTGACCTGTCGCTGGCCGATCGAGCCCGTCTCGAGCCACTCCACCACGCCATTCTGGAACGCCTGTCGGATCAGCTTGATCCCGAGCATCGCCGCCATCGCGAGCTGGCCGATCGCATTCGCTATCAGCGCTCGGCCAAGTACTTCATCAACCTGTCGATCTTCCAGTCCCTGCCCGATATCTGGGCCATTGATCAGGTCTTTCCGATCACGCCCCTGACGCGCCTGGACGAGAACTCGACCGAACGCGCCGTGCTCGAAGACCTGACCTGCGACTCGGACGGGCGCATTGATCACTACGTGGACCGCGGCCTGCTCGAACCCACCCTGCCCGTCCATGACATTCGGCCGGGCGAAGACTACCTGCTCGGCCTGTTCATGACCGGCGCCTACCAGGAGACGCTGGGTGACATCCACAATCTGTTCGGCGACACGGACAGCGTGGATGTCTGGCAACAGGAAAAGGGCTTCGAATTGCGGAATGCGCGCTCGGGCGACACGACGGACGTGGTCCTGGGCCTGGTTGGCTTCGACGCGAAAGCGTTGATGACCGCCTGCCGGGCCCGCGTCGCTGCCGCCGGCCTCGACGGCGACGAACGCGAACACCTGGAACGCCTGTTGACCGAAGGCCTGTCGGCTTACACCTACCTGGATCACTGACATCATGATTAACGCTCTCACCTCCATCGGCTGGATCGGCCTTGGTGCCATGGGCTGGCCGATGGCCGGCCACCTGCACGCCCAGGGCCAACTGCGCGCGGTCTGGAATCGCAGCGGCGACAAGACCGAGGCTTTTGTTGAACAGCACGAAGGGGTTGAAGCCTCGGCCTCACCCGCTGCACTCGCCGAGTCCGTTGATGCGATCGCCGTCTGCGTATCAGCGGATGAGGACCTGGCAGCCGTAGTCGACGCGCTGATCCCTGGCCTGCAGCAAGGACAAATCGTCATCGACCACTCGACGGTCAGCCCCGCTGCAGCCCGAAAGCAGGCCGAACGTCTCGCCTCCCTAGGCGTGGGCTTTGTCGATGCGCCTGTCACGGGCGGCGTGGAAGGGGCCATCAAGGGCCAGCTGGCCGTGATGGCCGGCGGCGCCTGGGATCACTATCACGACATGATTCCCTTCATTGACGCCTACTCGCGCGTCCACCACCATCTAGGCGCCAGCGGCGCTGGCCAGTCGGCCAAGGCGGTCAACCAGCTGATGGTGGCCGGCATCGCCGAGGCGGTCTGTGAATCCCTGGCCCTGATGGACACGTTGGACCTGCCGCGAGAAATGATGCTGGAACTCCTCGGCGGCGGGGCCGCGGGCAACTGGTTCCTGGACAAGCGCGGCCGGACCATGCTGGCCGACGAATTCGACATCGGCTTCGCCCCAGCGCTGCTGCTGAAGGATCTGAAGATCTGCCAGGCGCTCTGCGATGACGTCCAATTCGACTCCAGCGTCCTCGGCCAGGCCATCCCGGACTATCAGCATCTGGTCGATCAGAATGAACCGGGCCGCGATATTTCCGCGCTCATTCGGATCAAGAAACCGATCGGTTAATCGGCTTGATCGTGGAGTCTTGCGCGGCTAAATTGAGTGACATCAGCAGGTAATAGACTGGAGATAGTGAAATGGTTGGTGAGATTCGCCTGTGCTTTATCCTGTTGGTTTCGCTTGTCCTTCTGACCCTACCGACTAGCATTTACGGGAGCGGCATCAGTCCTCTCAACATCACACCCGAATTTCCCGTCGCCGGTGAGCCCTTTGCTCTTGTAATCCCCTTCGGGGGTCACTCCGCGTTCTGTGCGTTCCCGACTCAAAACCCTCAAGGCCGCCTCCAGAATCAGACGCTTGTCGGAAACGTCGTTATTCTGGAAATCGTGGCGGACCCAATAATCTGTCCAGCAACTGCACCACCACCATTCTTGAGGCCCTACGTTCTGAATCCGCTTGATGAGGGCGACTACAGCCTGCAGCTCTACTGGATCACTGAGACGACGACCTTTCCCACGACACCCGCTGAGCGCTTCTTTCTTGGCGAAATCAGTTTCGGCGTCGGGCCCGCTCCGATCGGGGTCCCGCTCGATTCTCCCGGTTTCCTGATCGCTTTGACGCTGGCAATGATTCTGCTGGGATTGCTCACACTTCGAAAAGGTTCAGCGGTGACGGCTTCAAACGACAATCAACGAGGGTGGTAGGATGCTGCGGATCAATGTAGTCATTCTTCTTCTCTGTGTTCTTCCAGCTTCGACCACCGCCGGATTCTGGCCTGATCTCCTCCGCATCAATCCCGAGATTCCGACCGCGAACGAACCGTTTGATGGCCTGGTCACCATTCCTGGATCCATCCCGCCGTGTTTTTTCCCCGAGGTCAATTCCCAGGGCTTAGCCCACGACACGACGCTCGAAGGAAACACACTGGTCTTCGATGTAGTTCTCGATCTGAGGTCCGACTTCTGCATCTTCGGCACCTTCGACTATGCCCTTCCCGGCCTGCCATCCGGCGACTACACGCTGGTGCTCAATCGGGTGACGCCCAGCGTCGTTTTTCCGGCTATTGAATCCGATCGACAGGAACTGGCAACACTCTCATTTTCCGTGGCACCGCAAGCGGTCGGCGTTCAGACTCTCTCTGAAATCCCCCTCCTGCTGTTGGTGCTGGCGACTCTGTACCTGGGCCTGACCAGCGCCCAACGCCGAAACTAGTTCCATCCTGACCTGACCCCGGGGTCGATTCACTCGCTTTCATCAACTCTTATATTCAAAAATGTGAAATGCATCACGTTTTTTGTTGAGATGATTGGTTAGCCTCGTCGAAATTGCGATCGCTGTTCGGGGGCAGCCAAGCTGTTGCGGTCTCAAC
>JBCDLQ010000338.1:0-3772 GCA_039414335.1 Pseudomonadota bacterium
AAAATAATAATGATCGGGCAACAACGAATCTTAGAAAGGGTCCGTCTGTTTTCAGCAGACTGAGCCGTTGCAGGGCGGTCACGATCGCATTGCCGCTACCTTCCGTTGCTCCGGGATACTCGCGAATCAAGGAATAGGTGAACCCGGCCAACAGCCAGAGTCCCGTAGCAAGTCCGAGCAAGGTCAGATAAGTGCCAATCTGGGTTTCGACTTGATCCTGTCCAAACAGCAGCCACAAGCCGACGGAGACGGTGACCAGCCCGGCCACGAATTCTGACCAGCCACTGACCCGACCCCGCCGGGTCTTGGGTACGGACTTGCCCAGTACATCCTTCGACGCGACCGAGCACAGGCCGCGTGCCAGGCTGAAGAGCGTCAGCGCCATGAGCAGCGTGAGACCCGCGATCGCACCCGTCAACGTCAGGGCAATCAGCGCCATGCTGAAGACGGCGATCGCCTGAAGGATGCAACCGAGCACGAAGGTCCATTTCCGGAGCGGCTGACGTCGCACGTAGCTGGCAATGAACAGCTGCGGCACCATCGAGCCAGATTCGCGGATAGGGACCAGAAAAGCAGTCATCAGGGCGGGTGCGCCCAGTGAACCGAGTAGCCAGGCCAGGATGGTCTTGGGATTGGCGATCGCATCGCCCAGCTTGGTCAGGAACTGAGTCAGGACATGCAGCAGGAAGTTGCCGGGTACGACTCGGCAGGCTTGCTCGTCGATGTCCTTGCAGACTCGGGCATCTTCTTCCTCGACCAGCAGTTCATAGGCACGTGAGACACCGCTGCTGTTGAAGTAGCGAGCGCGGATGCGCTCCAGTTTCATGGGGCTGCCGTCAGGTCTTCAGTGTTGGCCAGCGGTGATTCCCACGCTTCAATGCGAACGAGGACGCCAAGCCAGCTGCTGTCAAAGTACTCGATGCGGTTCGGGCGGATGCTCCTGGACTGATTCAGCGGATGGGTGAGAAAACCCTCTGGCTGATACCAGTCGTTCGCCAACGGTGCCGGTGAAGCCGATGCCTCCGTCTGCCACACGAGATCAAGATCGACGTGCATGAACTGGCGTTGTCTTATCCGAATGGCGCCGTCGAGGCGATGACGAGTCTGTGGCATCAGGAAGGGATAGGGCGGTTCCGGTGGCAGAAAGGACTCGTCGATGGCTTCTGGCTTGAGCCAGTCCAGATCGATCAGGTTCTGTCCCTGAAGTCGCATCCATTCGCTTCGAGTGTCCGCAGCCAGGGGTTGGTACCAGCTCCGCCACGTCAGGGGAACGTGGCGCGAGCTGTCCAACAGTCGCCGCCAGGAATCGCCCATTGTCGGACTCAGATCCGGTTGCGCCATCCAGGTCGGTGGAAAAAGCGGGCCGCCAGCAAAATCGGCAACCGAGGCTGGCGTGTTCTGTTCAAGGGCGCGGAGCTGGTCCAGCGCTTCGAGGGCATCGCGCCTAGCTCGCTCTTCGGCGCTGAGTGATTCAGCGTCGATAGGGCGTGTCCAGGCGGCAGCCCGGGCCTGTGCACGCACATCGGGATATCGCGTGTAGTCCAACACCGAGTCCTGATGTCGTTGTTCCGTTCCGCCGATGACGTGGGCAAAAACGATCACGTCGACGCGATAAGTGGCCACCTCTTCAGCGCCGGCCGATGTGCTCAGAGCTACCAGGGCGATCAGTCCACAGAACGGGTAGAGCAGGGCTTGTTTCATGGGCTCAAAGTGTACTGCAAGCGGCTGCCGCCGACGCGGTCTTGTGCCTGACTTTTTTGCTTCAAGACTATTGATGTTCTTGCGTCTTATCGATATAGTTCCGGGCTTGGTCAGGGGCGATTAGCTCAGTTGGTTAGAGCGCTGTCTTGACATGGCAGAGGTCACTAGTTCGAATCTAGTATCGCCCACCACCATTCCCTCCCTCTGAATCCCTGAATCGTGACCAGCGGCGCCGTTCGGTGCTCGGCATCCTCATGGGCGTTTAAGCTCACTCCGGTGCCTGCGCTCCGCGCGACACCGCAGGGAAAGCCTCAGGTATCCAGAGGAAGGGAAATCCTGTAGCGGGCAAAGGCGCCGTTGAGTGCTCGACATCCTCCTGGGCTTTTAAGCCCACTCCGGTGCCGGCGCTCCACGCGACATCGACGGTGGGTCAAGGGCGTTGAGTTCATTAAAAACGCTTGATTGCGATTTGTTGTTGATTCTTGAGTAATTTCGGGCGGGGTTTTCTATAATTCCTCGTCTGTTTTCCTGAACCTGATTTTTTCAACCAACGTCATGATCCAGATTACGCTTCCCGACGGCAGCTCCAAGTCCTTTGATTCACCGGTGACCGTTCACCAGGTGGCCGAATCCATTGGTCCGGGACTGGCCAAGGCGACACTTGCAGGAGAGGTCGACGGTCGTCTGGTCGATTCGTCCTTTGAAATCGATTCGGATGCGGGTTTGCGGATCATCACCGGACGGGACGAAGAGGGCATTGATTTGATTCGGCATTCGACGGCGCATCTGATGGCACAGGCCGTCAAGCGGCTCTTCCCGGAAACCCAGGTCACGATCGGCCCCGTTATTGAGAACGGCTTTTACTACGATTTCGCGCGAGAAAACGCCTTCAAACCGGAAGACATCGAGGCCATCGAGGCCGAGATGCAGCGCATCGTGTCCGAAGACATCCCCGTGTTCCGGGAGGTCATGGATCGGGACGACGCCATTCGCTTCTTCCGGGATCAGGGGGAGGAGTACAAGGCCGAGATTATTTCAGATATTCCGGCGGGCGAGACAATTTCCCTGTACCGCCAGGGCGACTTCATCGACCTGTGTCGCGGTCCACATATCCCTTCAACGGGCAAGCTGGGTGCTTTCAAGCTGACCAAGCTGGCTGGCGCCTACTGGCGAGGTAATTCGGACAACGAGATGCTGCAGCGCATCTACGGTACGGCCTGGTCGGACAAGAAACAGCTCAAGCAGTACCTGAAACGTCTGGAAGAAGCCGAGAAGCGTGATCATCGTCGTCTTGGCAAGCAGCTTGGACTGTTCCAGTTCGACGAGCAGGCACCCGGTGCGGTCTTCTGGCACCCGAAGGGCTGGACCTTGTTCCGTACCCTGATGGATTACGTCCGGGAACGTCAGACCGAAGTCGGCTACGTCGAGGTCAATACGCCCGATGTCATGGATCGCGGCCTCTGGGAGACCTCTGGTCACTGGGGCAACTATCGCGAAAACATGTTCACTACCCAGACCGAAGACGATCGGGTATTCGCGCTCAAGCCAATGAATTGCCCCGGTTCGGTCGCGCTCTATAAGCAAGGGCTGAAGAGCTACCGCGATCTGCCAATCCGGATGGCGGAATTCGGCAAGGTGCATCGATACGAACCCTCAGGCGCACTGCATGGCCTGATGCGGGTTCGTCATTTCACCCAGGACGATGCGCATATCTACTGCACCGAAGAACAGATGCAGGAGGAGTGTCGTCGGGTCATCGAGTTGAATTTGTCGGTCTATCGTGACTTCGGTTTCGATGAGGTCCGTTTGAAATTTGCCGATCGTCCAGAGAATCGGATTGGCAGTGATGAGACCTGGGACAAGCTGGAAGGGGCCCTGAAGGGCGCGATCGATGCCATGGGACTCGAATACACCTATAACCCGGGAGAGGGCGCTTTCTATGGCCCCAAGATCGAGTTTGTTCTGAGAGACGCGATTGGTCGGGATTGGCAGTGTGGAACGCTGCAGGTTGATTTGAATCTTCCAGAGCGATTCGATGCGACCTATCGGGATTCCGATGGCGGTGAGCGTC
>JBCDLQ010000339.1:0-3755 GCA_039414335.1 Pseudomonadota bacterium
GCCTGATCGATCGAGAACGGTCACCCCTCCCGAAACTTTACTGGCTCGGCTAAGCTTGGCCCATGCATCGCCCGATCGACATCGACCGTGACGCCCTGGCTCGCTGGAGCCGCTTTGTTGACGACAGCTGGAACCGCTGGCCGGACGCGCCCGGGCCCGAAGACCCGGTCGAGCCACCCGGACAAGCGGCCATGGCCGCCGACCCCGAGGCCAGCCTGCGCCGCTTTCGGCAGCTGGCCTCCACCCACATTCTCTGGCGCGACCTGCGCGGCGAAGCCAGCATCGAAGAAACGGGTAGAGCGATCTCGAGGCTCGCCTGCGACTGTATCGAGCGGGCCCTGCGCTCGGCGACTGACGCGATCGAGACGCAGTTCGGTGTGCTGCGGGATCCGGAGGGCGAGACCATCCACCTGACCGTGCTCGGCCTGGGCAAGCTCGGCGGTGACGAGCTGAATTTCAATTCGGACATCGATTTGGTGTTCGTCTATCGCAACCGCGGCCAGAGCGATGGCCGCCGACCCCTCGATGCGGCCGCCTACCTCAAGCGAGTGGTCGTTGAAATGATCCGTCTGCTGGACTCGGTCATGGAACAGGGCCGCGCCTGGATTGTCGACACGCGCCTGCGCCCCTTCGGCCAGGCGGGCTCCCTGGTCTGGTCTCGCGGCGCCATTGAACAGTATTTCCTCAATGAGGCGCGGACCTGGGAACGCTATGCCTGGATGAAAGCGCGTCCGGTCGCCGGCGATCTGGACACGGGCCAGCAATTCCTCGACACGATCCGGCCCTTTATCTTCCGACGCTACCTCGACTTCGGCATCTTCAGCAGCCTGCGCGACCTGCATCAACAGATCGACGCCAAGAGCCGGCAGGACTCGCGCCGCGAAGACATCAAGCGCGGCGCCGGCGGCATCCGGGAACTCGAGTTCCTCATCCAGAGCCAGCAGATGCTGCGCGGGGGCCGCGATCCGGACCTGCGCGCGCCGGGCTTCCTTCCCGCGCTCCGCGCACTAACCCGGGCCCGCATTCTGAGCGAAGCGGAAAGCGAGCAGCTGGCCGAGTCCTACGGCTTCCTCCGCATCCTGGAGAATCGGCTGCAGGCGGCCAGCGGCCAACAAACCCATCATCTTCCTGATCAGCAGGAGGAGCGGGAACGCCTCGTTCAACTGATGGGCAGCGCCGATTGGCCGGCCCTGCTGGGAGAGCTGAACCATCACCGGGAGCACGTGAGGGCGCACTTCAGCTCGCACTTCGATCAGCCTGAAGACCACGAGCTCGGCGTCCAGACCCTCTGGCCTCCCGGCGACGACCTTGACCAACAGCTTCGCACCTGTGGCTTCGACGACCCCGCGGGCGTGGCCGCTCTCCTGCGAGGTCTGAACAAGCGGATCGGCAATCGAGCGCTGAGTGCCCAGGGCCGATCCCGACTGGAACGCTTAATGCCCCGGCTGCTGGATGAGGTGACTCGCCACCCGGATCCGGAAACAGGGCTGTCGGATCTGCTACAGCTGATCGATCAGATTTCGCGGCGCTCCGCTTATCTCGCCCTGCTCCATGAGCGACCCGCCACGATGAAGCGGCTGGTTGAGGTATTTCGCTACAGCGACCGCCTCGCCGACTGGATCGTTGCCTCCCCGCAGCTGCTCGATGATCTGCTGGATCCGATCCACGGACTGGAACTCCCCGCAGCACCGCGCATCGACCAGGACGACGTCGAGTCCAGCCTGTTCGCGCTGGGTCATTGGCGTCAGGCCGGTTTTCTGAGAACCGCGCTGGCCGAGATGGACGGCGCACTGGATGCGGCCGAAGCTGCGGATCAACTGTCGCAAGTGGCCTCAGTGTGTGTCGAGAAGATTCTCGAACTCCTGGGATCCGAAGCGGCTTCCCTGGCCGTCATCGCCTATGGCAACCTCGGTGCCGGCCTGCTGCATTTTGATTCCGATCTGGACCTGGTCTTTCTGCACGCCGAAGGCGCCTCACCGCGGCGCGCAGCACAGCGCTTCATCAGCTACATGCAGCTGCCCCTGCCCGGAGGCCGACTGTTCGAGATCGATACGCGCCTGCGCCCCAACGGCAATGCGGGCACGCTGGTCTCGAGCCTCGATCACTTCGCCCACTATCAGTCCAGCCAGGCCTTGCACTGGGAACATCAGGCCCTGATTCGGGCGCGCTGGATCTCAGGCTTCGAGCCGCTGGCCGACGATTTCGAAGGAGCGCGCATCAGCGTACTGGAGTCGCCGCGTGACGACGCCCTGGTTCGCAAGGAGCTGGCCGACATGCGACAGCGTCAACGCAGCGAACGCCATGAAGACCCGATCAAGGCGCTGCTCACCGACCTGCAGTTCATCGCCGAATGCGGCGTGTTGTGCCAGGCTCACGAACAGCCTGGCCTGATGACCCAGCGCCGACCTGATCATCTGCTGACCCTGCTCGGTGCCTCCGCTTGGATCGACAGCGACCTCGCCGATCAACTGAGTGCCGCCTGGAAGGCGCTGCTGAGCCATCGGCACAAGGTCTGGTTGAGCCGACACCCTACGGACGCCCTGCCCGGCGAACTCAGCGCGACGATTCAACGGGCCTGGCGGGAAGTCTTTGCCGCCTCATTCTGATCAGCTATGATCGGGCGTTGACTCTCAGGGACGACCCCCAAGGAGACCCGCGATGCGCGCTGTCGATACCTGGCTGAATGAATACGGCGAAAGCCACCAGAACGCCACCAACAAGCTCATTCACTGGATCTGCGTCCCAGCGATTGTCTGGAGCGTGGTGGCACTGATCTGGTCCATCCCATCTCCAACCGCGGGGCTGAACTGGGCCGTGGTCACCGCCATCGCCGCACAGCTTTACTACATCAAGCTGTCGCCGAAGCTCAGCGTCGGCATCGGTCTGTTCATGGCGCTCTGCCTGGGCCTGTGCCTGGTGATCGAACGCAACGTGCCCTTTGCCCTCTGGCAGGTGGCCCTGACCGTGTTCGTGGTCGCCTGGATCGGTCAGTTCATCGGCCACAAGATCGAAGGCAAGAAGCCGTCCTTCTTCAAAGACGTGCTGTTCCTGATGATCGGGCCCGCCTGGTTGATGGCCTTCGTCTATCGCCGCATGGGCTGGCAGTACTGACTGCTAACCTTCCCTGACAGCATAGGCGGCCATGAAGGCACCTCCGGGGCTGGCTTCCGAGCTGATCGAACGCCAGAAGCAGCTCGCTGACCAGGTCGACACCCAGGATCGTCTACCGTCGACTATCCGCTGGATCGCGGGTGTGGACGCCGCCTTTCCCAAGGGCGGCCAGATCACCCGCGCAAGCGCTGTGCTGATGCGCTTCCCCGAGATGGAGCTGGTCGAACAGGCCGTCGTAGACCGTCGGACCACCCTGCCCTACATTCCGGGCCTGCTGTCCTTTCGAGAACTACCCGCCATCCTGGACGCACTGACCCGCCTGTCCAGGACACCTGATGTGGTGCTCTGTGACGGTCAGGGCTGCGCCCATCCACGACGCTTCGGCGGTGCCTGCCATCTGGGCGTGGAAACGGGCCTGGCCACGATCGGCATCGGAAAATCTCGCTTGTGTGGACGCCATGGCATGCCGGGGGAAGCGAAGGGCGAACAGATGCCCCTGATGGACGGCGAAGAAGTGATCGGAGCCGTGCTGCGGACGCGCCGGTCGGTCAAGCCCGTGTATGTCTCGATCGGGCATCGAGTGAATCTGGAACGGGCCGTTCGGGTCACGCTGGACAGCACCAGCCGGTTCCGCTTGCCGGAAC
>JBCDLQ010000340.1:0-3737 GCA_039414335.1 Pseudomonadota bacterium
ATTTCGTTTACGTCACGGCGCGCGGTCCCGTGAACCTGTTCAGCGGTCCGAACTGGACCAGTACGGATACCCGTGCCGCCTCTGGTGCGCAGTCCTACTTCGTTCCGAATACGCCGGGGGTTGCGCTGAAATTCCTCGAGCTTGAACAGACCGCACCGATCGCTTCGGCGGCCGATCTGACGCTGAGCTTCAAGCACATCTACTCCCTGGATTGGGCCACTTCCTGCTATGACGTGGGTGTCCTCGAGATCTCAACCGATGGCGGCACGACCTGGGTCGATGTGCTGGACGCCGGGGGTGTGTTTGACGCGGGCGGCTATGACGGCGTCCAGAACGGACTGGAATCCAACCCGCTCAATGGCCGAGCTGGCTGGTGTCGCAACAGCCCGGGCTGGGGTTCGGGCGCCTTTAATGACGTCGAGGTCGACCTCAGTGCCGTCGACTTCAGTAATGGATCTCTCCTCGTCCGCTTCGGCCTGGGCGAGGGTAGTTCCTTTGGTAATCCGGGGTGGTGGATCGACGATATCCGTCTGTTCAATGACACGGTGCCGGCTGGCAGCGACATCATTGCAGATGGTGCCGAAGGGGGTTCCGGTGGCGCCAGCATTACCGTGCTGTCCCGAGTCACTGACGACATGGCTGCCAACTTTGGCGACCTGGCACCAGCAGACTTCATCGAGCTTCCCAATGGTGCAGACCTGGCCACGATGGATTCGACGGGCCTGAGTCACTATGTTGGCAGCGCGGCTGATCAATCGATCACGCACTTTAATCGCAACGTCAATACGGGTGCGCTGAACTTTATCGAGACAGTCGAGTTGGTGGCCTCTGTCGAGCCGCCCATTTCTGCCGATTCCCTGTCCGGGCTGGCTGCCATGGCGGTCAGTGAGGACGGTGAGCACCTGATCGCCAGCGGCGCTGCCGTTGACCGTCTGGTCGTATTCCGTCGTTCGCCGCTCAGTGGTGATCTGGAAGCGCAACAGGAACTGGAGCTGGATGAGCCGGCGAATGATCCGGTCACGGGCGGCATTGTCGGTGTTCGAGGCATTGCCTTCTCCAGCGACGGTCAGCAGGTCTTTACGGCAACCTCGAATAACCAGTTGGGCGTCTTCGATCGTCGCGCGCCGGATCCGACCTTCGGATTCCTTGAGGCCATCATCGACGGCGAGAACGACGGCTTCACGAGTGAGGCCAGCGGCCTGCTTGGCGCTCGCGCCACGGCCGTGAGCGAGGACGGTCGATTTGTTTTCGTCGCATCCTTCGGACAGATCGCCAGCCCGCAATCCGGGGCCTTGGTGGTCCTTGAGCGTGACGCCGGAAGCACAGAACTGGGTCGTCATCTGCGCTATCGCCAGACGCTGAGAAACAATGCCGGTGGCGTGACAGGCATGGATGGAGCAGTCGACCTGACCGTGGTCGGCAACGATATTTATGTCGCAGCAGAGCGTTCGAACGCCGTCACCCACTTCCGTCAGGACAGCATGACCGGCGTCGTGAGCTTCGTCGCCAGCTACGTCAATGGCGGCGCGATTACCGGCATGTCCGGTGCGGCGGCGGTCCTTGCATCGCCGAATGACCAGCAGGTTTACGTGGCGGGTCGTTTCGATCATGCGATTGCAATCTTCAGCCGTGATCAGGTCACCGGCGCGTTGACCTTCGCCGGCGAGGCCCGCAATGGTGAGGACGGTGTCATCGGCATGCTCGGCGCCAACGCCATGGCGATGTCCGTTGATGGCAACCAGCTCTACGTCGCGGCGCGCGAATCGAATTCTGTGGTGGTCCTGGACCGTGACGGCGACACCTTGACCTATCGCCAGACCTTCTTCGATGGCACCGAGGGTGCGGTTTTGACCAGCCCCACTGGAATTGCCGTCACCAACCTCGTACAGAATCGAGAACTGACCAGTGAGCACGTACTGGTGACATCGCTGGACGGCAACGCGGTGACCGTTCTGAAGCGGCTAACCGATCCGACGCAACCAGACCTGCTTGGCAACGTCAGATTCCAGCAGAGCCTGATCGACGGTGTGGATGGTGTCGAGGGGCTCCGCAGTCCGCGCGGCATCGCCGTCGATCCGGCCAATGACCGGGTCTATGTCGTTTCAGACGATGACGATGCGCTGGTGATCTTCGATCGTAATACGAGCACAGCTGGCGCCTTGTTCGGCAACCTGGCGCCGCTGGAAATCCGACGCCTGGGTGTTGGTGGCGTGATTGGTCTGGACCGTCCCTACGGTGTCGCCGTGTTCGGTGCTGCGCAAAGGAATATCTACGTGGCGTCGCTTGGTGGCCAGAGCCTGACGGCCTTCGTCCGTCGGTCAGGGTCCAGCTGTCCGGCGGCCGGTAGCGGCAACCTGGCAGAAGAGGTACTGATTGCGGCCGGCGGTACGGTTCAGTTCGTCATCACCGGCACCATCAACCCGGGTGCTGAAGGGGTGCTGGACAATACGGCTACGCTGACCAGCGTGCCCAGCGACCCGATCAACAACACCGGCGATACCTCCGATAGTTCGGATACGGCGACCCTGGTGCCGCGCTCCGAGCTGACGGTCGACAAGGACAACAATCAGCTGTCGATCGTTGCCGGTGAGACCACCGACTATCGCATCGTTGTCGCCAATGACGGACCGAGCCATGCTCGGAACGTCAGAATCCGCGATCTGTTAAGTGCCAATCCCCAGTTCGATGCTTCAACGGCCGTGTGGAGTTGTACTGCCGTCGGCACGGGCCTGTTGGATCGCGAAGAAACGGTGACGGAGGAAGGCAGCAACCTGGCTGGACTGCTGGGCGCTTCAGGTGTTGCATGGACACCGGCACCGAATCCGCTCTTGACCGAGCGGGTTTATGCGACCGGTGTGCTCGGGGACGCGCTGGCCGTGTTCTCGATCGATGCCGTGTCGGGTGCGTTGGTGCCGGAAAATACCCTGTCGCTGGTCCAGGCTTCTGCCGCAGACTGCGCCAGCCCCACTGGAGACCCGGTCTGCTCACTGCGTGGCGCTCGGGCAGTGACTGCCAGCGCCGACGGTGACTCGGTCTACGTCGTCAGCCAGGTCGACAACAGCATCACCGTCATCGACGTCGACGACGACGCGATCGGCGCATTGGACATCGTCCAGGTGCTCGATGATGGCGACGCGAATCTGTCCGGTCTGGATCAGCCGACTGATATCGTGGTGAGCGCAGACGGCGGCAACGTCTATGTGGCTGCGGCCAATACCAACTCGATCTTCGTGTTCGACCGCCTGCCGAACGGACAGCTGGTCTTCAGAGATCAGGTCACGACCAGCGTCAGTATTCTGATCGGTGGTGTGTCCGATCTGGTGATGGGGCCGGAAGATGCCCACGTCTATGCTGCCGGTACCAATGACGCGGCCGTGGCGGTATTTGCCCGCGATGGCAATGGCGATCTGACCCATATCCAGACTCGTTCATCACCGTCGACGCCGGGTCTCGGAGGCGTCTCCGCGCTGGCCTTCGATGCGGACGGCAAGCAGCTCTATGCGGTGTCCCGCGATGACGAATCGATTGTCGTCTTCAATCGGAATGACGACGAGATGGACGCTCAGTTCGGCCGACTGCTCAGCGGCGTCAGCCAGCGGATCGATCGTGGCACGGTGGCGGATTTGATCAACCCGCGGGATATCGTCGTCAGCCCGGATGGCAGTGCCGCTTACGTGTCGGCCTATGGCCGCAACGCCTTGCTGGTTTTCAACCGTGATCGCGAAACCGGCCAGCTC
>JBCDLQ010000341.1:0-3728 GCA_039414335.1 Pseudomonadota bacterium
AGGAAGAAGCCCACGAGGAATAGTTCCTTCAGCCCCGAAAGTGATTCGGACACGTCCTTGGCGCGAGCATGAGAGCCCAGCAACACGCCCATGACCAGCGCGCCGAGTTCGGAGCTCAGACCGACGGACTCGAAGCCCATGCCGCCCAGGACTACGGCCAGCACCATGCCGACCAGGACCAGCATTTCGTCTCGGCCCGACAGATCCAGCAACCAGTGCAGCACGGGACGCAGCAAGGGCAGGGCGAAGACGCCCAGGGCGAAGATCGAGGGGTTCTTGCCGCCGAACACGCTCAGCACCAGGAGGGCAATCAGGTCCTGGACGATGAGAATGCCGATGGCAATGCGTCCGTGGAAGGCGGTCAGCTCGCGTTTCGATTCGAGAATCTTGGCGGCCAGCACGGTCGAAGAGAAACTCAGGGCGATGCCGACCAGCAGGGCCATCTGCGCCTCCAGCCCGACCAACAGCATCAGGCCCGGCACGAAGATCACCAGAGACAAGGCAAAGTGCAACAGCCCCCCGCCCAGGACGGCCGCTTGACCCAGCTGTCGGACCTTGAGTTTCAATCCGACGGTGAACAAGAGGAGAAGGACACCGAGGTGGGCGACGTGTTCCAGCACCTCGCCCGTATAGCCCGGTAGCACGCCGTAGCGCTGCCCCAGATAGTTCAGGCCGAAACCGGCGGCGAGGAAACCCACCAGTGGCGGCAGACCGATCTGCTTGACGGCCAGGCCGAAAACGAAGGCCAGGCCGATACTGAAAACTTCAAACATGCCGCTCCCTTGGCGGTGTCGTCCCGCATCACCCGAAGGGAATCATAAAGCCTGGCGCAGGAAATTGAAGCCGATTGCTTGATTACCCGGACCCGGAGGGAAAGTGTACGAACCAGATCGTACGCTATACTCCAAGGCTACCCGACGGTCTGGAGTGGTCATGACGATTCTCCCAAAAGCTTGGTTCTTGATCATCGTACTGTGCTGGTCCCAGGCGCTCTTGTCCGCCGATCCCAGCGTACTGTTCGATGCAGCGGTGCGCGAGCGGGCGAAAGCCTTGAGTGCTGCCGTTGAAGCGGGAGCGGTCTCCAGCGTCGTGACCTCATTGGATGCGCTGGCCGAGGACCCCGACCTGACGCCCGCGCAACGAGACGCTGCGGCCTGGGATCTGGTGCGTCGATTGCGCCGGCTGGACGTCGAGCAGGTTCCGCGAGCGCTGATGGATCGTCTGAGCCGCTGGTCTCCCCAGGCTTTTCGCCGCCACGAGGAGTCGCCAAGCTGGCAGATGCCGCTGTTTGACGTGGCGCGCGCGGCGCGCGGTCTGGATAACCAATGGATGTTTGGAGAAGGCGTGCGCGACGCGATCGGGCAGGGCGCCGATCTGTTGGACTGGTCTGAGCGCTATCTTGTCGAACTCGATGAGCCTTACGGCCGGGGCGTTCGCGCCGGTCTGATGGAGGCACCGGAATGGCAGCTCGACAAGCTGTTGGGTCTGAGTCTCGAGCACGCCGGGCTGCAACAGCATCTGTTGCCGGAAGTCTGGCTGGCGAATGGCAATATGGTCGAGCTTGGGACATGGCTGAGCCAAGCGCCGGAACACCGCGTCACTCAGCTCCTGGCTGAAGCCCAGGCCCTGTTGCCGGCGGCCGACTTTCTCGCCTTGGGCGATGGTGTACTCCATCATCCCAGCGCCTCCATGCGTGCCCTCGCCATGGCCCGACAGACCGACGCCTGGTTGACGCTCGAAGCCTGGCCGTCGAGCTGGGCACAGACGCTCTGGTTGCATCGGGCTGATCCCGCCAGCGGCGCGGCCGCCGAACTTCAGCTGGTCCGCATCGGCGCTCCGGCTCGCTGGCAGGCTAATCCCGCTTCGGCCCCGGCGGGCGTGATGGGATCGGAAGCCTTTGAACAATTGCAGTCCATGGCCCGGTCGCTGCAGGCCAGCCTGGGAGGTGGGCAATGAATCGCCTCCTGACAACCGTGGTCATGGGTCTGGTCCTGACTGCCAGCAGCAACGTCCTGGCCCAGCGCCAGGCCCAGTGGACGCAGGGACCCGGTGAATTGGGGCTGGGTTATCCCGTACCGCAGCCGCAGAACACGCCCTTGCCCTTTGATGGCTTCCGGACCTACGCGGGCCTCCGCACCCGCCATCAATCCTTGATGGACGACTCGGATCGGATCACTGGGGAGATCGTCGGTCAGACGCGCGAAGGTCGCGATATCTGGGCCTACCGGTTGAGCGGAGCGGGCGCCTCCACGCCAGAGGGCCTGCTCAAGGGCTCGATCTTCTATGCCGGCGGCGTGCATGCGCGCGAGTGGCAATCGCCTGAGGTGGTCACGGGTCTGATGGAGCGCGTCGCGGAGGGTGCCGGTGATGATTTCCTTACCGATTACGTCAATGACCACATGACGATTGTGATCCAGCCCGTGACCAACATCGACGGCTTTCTGCACACGCAGGCCAATCCCAATCGGGTTTATCTGGATATCGACAATCGCTTTCCGCAATTCTGGCCGCGCGATGGCCGGATGCGCCGAAAGAATCTGAGCGGTAACGACGGAGACTTCTTCACCACGGGTGACGTGCTGACAGGCGTCGACTTGAACCGCAACAACCCACCGTTCTTTCCTGGACCGCCCGACACGGGCAACCCGGATGATCTGACCTGGCGTGGCCCCAGCCCGCAATCAGAGCCGGAAATCCAGGCCCTGGTGCAGGCGACTCAGCTGGCACCGGCTGATCGCCTGCGCTTTTACGCCGACATGCATTCCTACACGAGTGTGTTCTTTAGTGTCTACACCTCGAATACGCGCCGCAACGAGATCCAGGAGCGCCTGTTCCAGGCCCTGTCCAATCACCACGCTGCGCTGCCGGGCAATCAGGTTTACGTGGATTCGCCGTCGGATGCCAATGTCGGCATTGGCACGACGTCCGAGTACTTTGCCCAGAGCTTCCAGATTCCCTCGGCCACCTGGGAAATTGAACCGGGCGGCGATGGCGGCGTCCAGTACGGCGGATTCGGCAACAACGGCCACGATGGCTTCATCCTGCCCGAGTCCGAGATTCGCCGCGTTCGCGAGAATCTGGCTGAAAGCATGCTCGTGGCGGCTTACCACATGGCCGGCCCGCCCTCTCTGATGATGGCCGAGATTCGCGATGTGGATACCCAGGCCGTGGTCTGGTCAGCCCACTGGGCCGATGCCTAGGCGGGCAATCGTGAACTGGTGACGCAGAATCTGGCACCACTGGTGCCGGGCCGCGACTATGAAGCCTGGCTGGCCTTCAACAAGCCGATGCGCTGGCGCGAGAATGGCCAGGTCGTGCCCTTTCCAGGACGCGCCGAGAGTTCGATTGGCCTGAACTTCTGGCTGGAATCCGCCGGCACCCTGCTGGAGGCCGACTACGGCGACGCGGTGTGGCTGAACCAGCCCGGCGGAGCACCTTTTGGATATATGCGCTACCGCGACGACGCGGTGCGTTTGCCCTTTACCCTGTCGGATTCGGAAGACGGCCAGGCCTTGATTCAGTCGATCGTCGATGCGGGTGATCCGGTCAATTTGACGGTTCTGACCAGCGACCTGACGGGCCAACTGCTGGATGCAGACCCTTCTACGGCGGTGGACTGGGCCGATGGCGCCTGGACGAACTATGACAGCACCTTCGGAGCCGTCGATACGGGCGGTGCCGATCGCAGCCTGCTCGTCGATATCCGGTTGTCGGGCGGTCAGCCTGAT
>JBCDLQ010000342.1:0-3727 GCA_039414335.1 Pseudomonadota bacterium
CCTATTGTCGCCACTATTCAGCAGATAGATTCCGTTCCCGCCATTACCCAGATCGTCTCCGCCAGGATTGGTACCAATGTAATTATTGATTAGCCTGTTGCCGACTTCACCGGACACCCGATCGGCGATTTGAATGCCGTTCTGACCGCTGAATCCGATGATATTGCAGGCACTTTGCTCGAGGCAGCCAATCGTATTATTCGAGGCACGCTGAATCAGGATTCCATTGGCCACGTTGCCAAGATTGTCCCCCGCTGCATTGGTCCCGATGTAATTTCCGACAATTTCATTTCCCGATGCCGCTGTGTCGATCCCGACAAGCCCGATCCCGGTACCATTGAATCCAATGATATTTCCTGCACCGGGCATCGTGCCGCCGATCAAACTGCCCGAAGCATCCTGAATCAGAATGCCAGCACCTTGATTTCCGAAATTGGTGCCTCCGGCATCCGTTCCAATCTCGTTCCCCTGAATGACATTCCCCAGCGATTGCCCCGTGTCGCCGAGGAGGATCAAACCCGACACATTGAAACCAACCCTGTTGCTCGCACCAGGGGCCGTTCCTCCAATGACGTTGTTCGAGGCATCCTGAACTTGAAGGGCGGGCCCGACATTCCCGAGAGCGGAACCCACGGCATCGATACCAATCAAGTTGCCTTCAATCACATTACCCGTGGCACCATCACTGGAGACAACCACGCCAACTTGATCATTGAATCCAACGATGTTTTCGGCTCCGGCGACGGTTCCACCGATCGTGTTATCCGCGCCGATAATGAAGAAGCCCGCCAGTGAGTTACCCAGGTCGGCGCCGGACGAATTGGTCCCCACGTAGTTTCCAACAACCACACTGTTTGAAGTGCCATCGGCGAGCAAAATTCCAGTTCGAGAGAAACCCACGGTGTTGGAAGCCTGGCCCGTCAAGCCGCCAATCGTTGTGCCCACCGCACCCGCAACGAGAATCCCCCCTGTTCCAATGGTCACCTGATCGTTAGCCAGGTCATCGCCTGCGGCATTCGTTCCGATAAAGTTCCCCACGATCATGACATTTGATGCAGGTGCTGCGACCAACAGGCCAGAGCTCGCTGACTGCCCAATGACGAGCCCTTCGATCACGGATCCATCCCCACCTGATACGGACAAGACATTTGGAATCAAGTCTTGACCGTCGATGAACACCGATCCGGTCCCGCCTGGCGCACTGCTGCCGTCAAGATGGACCGTCTCCAGCAATACGACCGGGGCGTTCACCGCAATCGCCCCGGAGACCTCGAATTCGATCACACTGGCGTCTGAGTCGCTATTGGCCAACGCAACAGCTTCGAGCAATGAGCAGTCCTGTAAGGGGTCGCCGGCGTCAGTGCCGCAACTACCATCGTCATCACCGGCGAGCACGTTGACCATGATCGGGATCGACCCGCCAGTGGCTTCGACTTGCTGAAGCCAATCTGGCATCTCCGCAGCTTCCGCCGCCCTACGTGCTGAAGTGTTCATGCGTTGGATCAGCGCTTCATCTGCTAACGAAACCCGCTCATTAGGAATCTTGGATGCGATCCTTGTATCTTCATTTTCCGCTTCGCCTTGCACGCCGGAAACTGATGGATCTTGGGGGGGCAGCAGGGGCGATGCCGAAAAACTCGTAGATGCTTGCACCAACGAAGCACCCACGAGAAACAGGAAGGCAGTAGTAATCGCCGCCTGGCGAACTCGAACCCATGCCCCATCGTGCCCGAAAAGGTGTTTGTTCAGACCTGTACCAACTGAGAAGTTAAGTGAAATCAAAGAAATCCCCCCAATCAAGAACCAGCGAAGACAGCTACGAAAGCGAATCAGCATAAACGATTCTCGCCGCGCCGACGCTCGATCACCCTCTGCATTGAGCACGACTACTTCTGGTGGAGGGTGGGAGTTTCTGCCCGGTCAACAGCGAGACTGCTATCCGTGCGCTCAAGAAACCAGGGACTTCATTGGGGGCAATTAAAGCAGGTTAAGGAGTGACTCAAGACCACCCAAGCCGCCACATCGCCAGATCCAGTCGTTGTCCACGACTGACACGAAATACTCCTCGCGTAAGATCAAATGCAGACGCCTTTTGATTCAGCGCCGATCAAACGATCGTCGGGATCAACCTGACGGTCATTGGGAACGGCCGACTGGAGCACACAAGACAACAGGAAGTCGCCCGCCGCCAGCCTCAGCGACCGTCCGTCAGCGCCACATCCAGTCGCTGGCGCAAATCCTGCGCCGGCACGATGCCGCCGAACATCTCGCCCGTGGCCGTGATGATGTAAGGCGTACCGGTCACACCCATCATCCGGCCGAGTTCAAAGTGCTGCTCCACGGGCGCATCACAGTGGGCCGGCTGCAGGCGCTGGCCACGCTGTGCCTGGTTCATCGCAGCATTGGCGTCGTCAGCACACCAAACTGAGACCAGGTCGTCGTAGGTGGAGCTGCCAATACCGGCACGAGGAAACGCCGCGTAGCGAACGGCAATTCCTGCTTCGATATAGCTATCGATGACATCGTGCAGGCGGCGGCAATAGCCACAGTCTGTATCGGTGAACACCAGGACCTCATGGTCCGGATCAGTCGGTCCATAGGTGATCAGGGTCGATCTATCGAGCGTCTCCAGAAGCTGCCGGCGAACGCCCTGCTTCGCCAACTCTGTCAGCTCGTCCTGCGTATTCAGATCCACAAGGCGACCCTGAATGAAGAATTGGCCGTCTTCCGTCATGAAGAACACATCCGTGCCCGCTGTGACCTGAACAATGCCGTCGATGCGCGTGCTGGCCACGGTCACATCGACTTCTTCGCCGATCAGTGCATCGAGCCGCTCCTCCACCTGCTCGAACTCCTGCGCCAGGGCCGGAAACGTCAGAAACGACGCCAGCAATACAATAATCAGGGATCTTGACTTCATCTCCGGGACTCCTCTCTGACTCAATGCGGCCTCAAATGCGAAAGCTTCCGCCTACGCTGCTGTGACTCTAAGCCCACCCCGAAGTTGCAGTTTTTCCATCGCGGACGAGCGCAACGCCTGACCGATCGATCGAAATGTGCGGTTTCGCCGGCCTCCGGCATTCAGTAGGTATGACGCCACCTACACAGACGCCAATTGGACCCATGAACAAAAAATCCGCTAGGTTTATTGCTATCACTCTTCTCTTCGCCTTGGGCATGATGTCAACGGCCCAGGCGGCCGTGTTCTGCGTCACCACTGCGGGACAACTTCAATCGGTACTGAACGTGGCCGACTCGAACGCTCAAGACGACGAAATCCGAATAGAGGAAGGGTCCTATACGGTACCGCAAGGTGGTTCGTTCATCTACAGCGGTGGCTCATCGGCCGGCGACGATAGCGATCTGGTCATTTCCGGCGGTTGGACCACCTTTGGTGGAAATCCCTGTGGGCGTCAGCTTTCCAATGCCAATGCGTTCGCGACCCTTCTTGATGGTGACGACCGCGAGCGAGTACTCGAAATAGTAGCCGGCAACCAAACCAACATCACCATTTCTGGTATCAGTTTCACGTCAGGAAATCCGTCTGGAGCGTCGATCGGTGGCGCACTCTATATTCGAACGAACGGTAGCGTTAGCTCTGGAACCGTTCTGATTGAACGCTCAGTGTTTCTTTCCAGCACCGCTGAGGTCGCCTCCGCAGTGCGCATTTCCGACTCGACCACCACGCGCTTTATCGGCAATCTCGTGGTCGGCAACAATACCTTCG
>JBCDLQ010000343.1:0-3726 GCA_039414335.1 Pseudomonadota bacterium
CCTGAAGGTCAGGTCCGCGATCTCGCTGGTCAACTTGAGCTGGCTTTCGGTGGAGAGAATCTGTCGGCGAAACTCCGCTGGATTGGTGTGCAGCCGACAGACTTCTTTGCCCTTCAGGTCTGCTGAATTGAATCGGTCAGAGGGCCCGAAACCACTTAGCGCGCTGCGCAGGCTGCCCTGGCGTCGCTCGAGCAGGGTTTCAAGCGCGCGGTTCACAAACAGAACATTCAGATCGTTGTCGACGATGCAGATACTGGTGCCCGCGCGATTCAGTGCCGATCGGATTCGGAGGTTCACCGCCAGGGACTCCTTGTCCGTCTCGATGCGCTCCTTAAGACTCGTGCGCATCCGTACCACGTCCGTAAACACGCCTTTCGCCCTGTGCTCGTCGTTCAGGCGGTAGTCCAGGTTGCCGTTGGCAACCGCTTTCACGAGCTTCTGAAGATTCGCAGGGTCTGTGCCCAGCTGGCGCATGAGAATGAACATGACCGCAAAGGCGAAGCCGGTGGTGCCGAGCGCGACCAGCAGCGCGGCAATCGAAGAGCCCGTGGCGCGGCCGCTGGCATCGGCGTAGATGCCTGAGGCCGTGGCAATGAGTGATTCGGCCAGATAGTTCTCGACCCCTTTTAAGAAACCCATTTTCTCGGTCTGAATGCTGAACCAGCGCGTCGGATCAACGTTGAAACCGCCGCGATCGGCGCGATCCAGAGCGATCTGCCGAAGCTTATGGGCGCTCGCTACGGCCGGCTCGCTCATGGCTTTGGTGTAAAAGTTCAGCGCCTCCTGGTTTGCCAACGCCCGGAAGGTGGTCAGGAAGGTGTCCTGCTGCGTGACCAGGCCGCGAAATTTGTCGGCGCCGCCGCGGGCGAAGCGATCGGCAGCGAAAGCCGCGGCCAGGACGGCGCGCTCGATCCCGGCGCGCTCTTTGCTCTGCAGAAACGCGTTGTAGGCCGCAGCCTGATTGCTCACGCGACTGGATGCACTCAGCTTCGGCAGCTGATTCGTCAGCCCCAGAAAGACCTGATTCAACTCGCTGTAGAACGAGACTGCGGTGCCCACAGGGACCTGCTGATCGAGAACCTGCTTGCGGGTGCCGCTCACTTCCTCGAGCCGGTTAAGGCCGGCGTCCAGCGCCTGACTCAGGCCTTCGCCAAACGGCGTCCGGTCGAACACCGCCAGGCGGGCTGTGAATGCATCGATCATCTGTGTGGATAGCGCATGCTGTGCTGGCAGCTCGGTGGTGAACTTCATGCCTTTGCTGCCCAGGTAGCCGGCGGACATGCCCCGTTCTTTCTGCAGCTCGTGGACCATGGCGCTCATGCTGACCGATAGCTCCGCCAGCGACAGGGTTGCGGCGCTGTCGGAGCGGGTCTCGAAGGCCTGCTTGATGTCGATCTGCGCAAACCAGATGATGGCGATCAGAGGCACGACGAGCATCAGCGTCAGCTGCTGGCGCATGGTCAATCGGTCGATAACGTTCAGCATGATGATGCGGTCTCCGTAGCCCGGATCGGAGCGTTCACGTTGCCCATGCCACCCATGCCCGAAAGCGCGTCGACTGAATCAAAGTCCGCCAGGCTGTCGATGTCGAGCAGGATCACCATCTTTTCCTGGACCGTGGCGAGACCGTGTAGATAGTCGGATTCGACGGCGCAGCTCATCTCCGGCGGGGATTGAATCTGATCGGCCTCCAGACGATAGACGTCTGCGACGGCATCAACGACAAAGCCGACGGTGCGTTCCTGTTCTTCATTACGTACTTTGACCACGATGATGACTGTGGTGGGGTTGTAGGGCGCCTCCTCAAGACCGAAGCGCAGGCGGAGGTCCACAATCGGTACGACGGCGCCGCGCAGGTTCAGGACACCGAGGATGTACTCCGGCGTGTTCGGGATGGGCGTGGCGATTTCCCAACCCTTGATCTCCTGTACCTTCAGGATTTCGACCGCGTACTCCTCTCCGGCCAGGATGAAGGTCAGGTACTGACCGGCGGCGTCGATTTCGAGTTCGCTATCGAGAGATGCGTTGGGACTGAACATGATCTGATTACTCGCTTACTTCCTGCTGAGTCTTTAGGCGGCGGTCAACGCAGAGTTGCCCGGCCGGTTGGTGAACAGGGCCGTGAGCCCTGCGACGTCGACGATGAGCGCGACGGAGCCATCGCCTAAGATGGTGGCGCCGGAGATGCCCTGGGTCTGACGGAAATTGGCTTCCAGGCTTTTGATCACAACCTGCTGTTGCTCGAGCAGGTCATTCACCAGAATTCCAACACGCTGGCCATTCGCCTCGGCAATGACCAGCAACGAGGGAGCGGGGGCATCCTGATCGCTGGGCACGCCAAAGAGTTCGTGTAGCCGCAGCACCGGTAGATACTCATCGCGCAGGCGGAACAGCTCGCCACCACCGGCGACCTGGTTCATGGTTTTCTCGGAGGTCTGCACCGTCTCAACGATGGAGACCAGCGGAATGATGAAAGACTGATTGGCCACCTGGACCAGCTGCCCATCGAGGATGGCCAGGGTGAGGGGCAGGGTAATGGTGAAGGTACTGCCCTTGCCGGCCTCGGACTTCACCGACACCTGGCCGTTCAGGTCGTGAATGTTGCGCCGGACGACGTCCATGCCGACACCGCGGCCGGACAGATCGCTGACCTCTTCGGCGGTTGAGAAGCCGGCCAGAAAGATGAGGTTGTGGATTTTGTCGTCGGACAGCTGTTCGTCGGCGCCGACCAGACCATTCTCCCGGGCTTTCGCGAGTACGCGTTCCGTATTGATCCCGGCGCCATCGTCCTTCACTTCGATGACGATGTTTCCGCCCTCGTGGAAGGCGTTCAGCTCTAAGACGCCAGTCGCTGGTTTGCCGGCGGCGACGCGTTTTTCCGGTGTTTCCAGACCGTGGTCCAGAGAGTTGCGAACCAGGTGGACGAGGGGATCGCCGATTTTCTCCAGAACGGTCTTGTCGAGCTCCGTGCCTTCGCCGCTCAGCTGCAGGTCGACCTGCTTGCCCAGCGCCTTGCCGGTGTCGCGAACCAGTCGCGGAAAGCGGCTGAAAGCGACCTTGATCGGCAGCATCCGGATCGCCATGACGCTTTCCTGCAGCTCCCGGGTGTTCCGGGTCAGCTGGGTCAGGCCTTCGCGCAGGGATTCGAGCTGAGTAAAATCGAACTCGCCGTTGAATCGGCTGAGCATGGATTGCGTGATGACCAGCTCGCCGACCAGGTTGATGAGCGCGTCCACTTTGTCGATGTTGACGCGGATCGAGCCTTCGCCACCGCTGGCGTTCGGCTTGCCTGCCGCTTTCGGTGCTGCTTTTGGAGCCGCCTTTGACGCCGCTTTGGGGGGCGCTTCAGCGGGCTCGGGCGCGGTTGCGCTGGGTGCTTCTGCGGCTGGCGATGGCTGCTCAGCCGCTTCGCTGGCGCCCGCCGGCGGGGTAATGACCCAGCTGCAATCCTCGGTACACCAGGCGAAGGCCTCGTCGATGCGCTCCTGAGGCTCAACGGTCCGCAGCTCCATACGCCAGCTGATCTGCGGTTGCTCGGCATCGAAGGCGCCCAGACGAAGATCTTCGTAGCCCAGGGCCTCAACTTTGAGTTCTCCCAGTTCCTTGAGCGCGGTCAGCACACTCAAGGGATCGCAGCCTGACTGCAGCGTGGACGGGCCCGGCTGAAACTCCATGTGCCACAGCTGCGGCGCCTCTGGATCGGCGTCGGTGGCTACTGTGTCGCGC
>JBCDLQ010000344.1:0-3726 GCA_039414335.1 Pseudomonadota bacterium
CTGGACGCCAGCGTGAACAGGATGGCGAGAAAGATTCCGATGATGATGACTTTGCTCAACAAGAGTAACGACCTTGGCTTGACGTGCCGGCATTATAAAGTCGCCCGGTGAGCAGCTCGAATGCAAAAAACCTGATCTGGTTCCTGGTGCCACAGGTCGTCGCGATTCTGGTCCTGACGCTGACCGTCAGACTGTCCCTGTGGCAGCTCGATCGTGCCGATGAAAAGGCGGAACTGCTGGTTCAGTGGAACAACAGCGAGCTCGTGCTGCTGGGCGAGAACGATGTGGACACGCTCCCTGATCTGACGGCGATTCGAGCCGTGGGTGAATTCGACAGGTATCGTCACGTCCTGCTGGACAACCAGACGCGCAACAATCACCCCGGCGTTCACGTCTACAGCCTGTTCACTCCAGCCAACGGGGCGCCGCCAGTACTGGTCAATCGGGGCTGGCAGCCCTGGTTGCGGACATCGGGCGAATGGCCCGTTTTCGATACACCAGAAGGCATGCTCGAAATTCAGGGTCGCCTGAATCCTCCACCGCGACCCGGCCTGATGCTGGGTGTAGCACTGCCCCTGGACCCCGAGCAATGGCCCAATCTGATGACCTATCTCGATCTGGAGCAGATCCGGCCCGTCCTCGGCGACGATCTGGCGGATCGCGTGGTCTTGCTCGAGCCGGATCACGCCGCGCACCTCAGCGGTGATGAATGGCCCCGCGTCAACATGACGCCGGAACGTCACCGGGGTTACGCCTTTCAATGGGCGGCGATCACGGCAGCGATCCTTATCCTCTGGATCGGACTGACAGTCCGATACCTATCCAAACGAATTTCATCTAGAAAGAAGAACCCCTCATGAATCGCAAGATCATCGTGCTCGTATTCGGCATGTTCACCCTGCCGGTGCTGATCGCCGTCCTGCTCAACAGCAGTTGGGTGGACTGGTCCCCGGGCGGCACTCGCAATTTCGGCACCTTCGTCTCGCCGGTTGTTCCCCTGCCCGAAGGCCCTTGGGCAGCCAGCAACGGCACCGTCGTGGAACGCACCGGCCTGCTGGAGCGCTGGCAGCTGGTCCATGTCCGCAGGGGCGCCTGCGACGACGCCTGCCTGGAAGGCCTCTACTGGCTGAGACAGACGCGACAGGCCCAGGATCGACACGTGCCCGAGGTTGGATTGCTGCTGATCAGCGAGGCCCCAATCGCTGCTGATCAGCGTGCCCGCATCATGGAGCTCAGCGAGGCTTATCAGATTATCGACGGACCCGCAGCAAGCGCGCTGATCGAGGTCTTTCCAGAGGCAAATTCAGAGGGGAATCGCTACATCGTTGACCCCCTCGGGAATATAATGATGCGGTACGAAAACGACGCTGACCCCAACGACATTCGACGCGATCTGGGACGGCTTTTGACCTGGACCCAAAGGGACTGAAGATACTCAATGAGCGCGCTCGCCTACCATCGTCTCGTCAAAGCTGCGATCTGCCTGACACTGGCCGTTATCGTCCTGGGCGCCTGGGTGCGTCTGACCGGCGCCGGGCTGGGTTGCCCCGACTGGCCGGGTTGCTACGGTGAGTTGACCTGGCCAAAGACCGAAGAAACGGTCGCAGCGGCCAACGAGCGATGGGCCGAACGACCGGTCGAAACCGGCAAGGCCATCCGTGAGATGGTCCACCGCTATTTCGCTGGCGCACTGGGCCTGCTGATCCTGGCCTTGGCCGTGGGCGCCTGGATGCGCCGCAAGGAAGAAGGCCAGCCCGTGGCGCTGCCCCTCGTACTCCTTGCCGTTGTCACAGGACAGGCCGCCCTCGGCGCGTTCACGGTCACCCTTCTGCTCAAACCGGCGATCGTCACCTCCCATCTGATCGGTGGATTCACCACCTTCGCCATGCTGGTCTGGTTGTACTGGCGAACGCGGCCAGAACCCGTTCGAATCAACTTACCGCAGCGCAAGCTCAAGATGCCCGTGTTGATCGCCATGGTCTTTCTGATCGGCCAGATTCTGCTGGGCGGCTGGGTCAGCACGAACTACGCGGCTCTCGCCTGCCCGGACTTTCCGACCTGCATGGGCGAGTGGTGGCCCGAACAGAACTACAGCGAAGGCTTCGAAATCTGGCGTGATCTGGGCGTGGACTATGAGGGCGGCATCCTTGACCAGCCCTCGCGCATGGCCATTCACGTCGCGCATCGGATCGGTGCCATCGTCATCATCGGCGTGTTCGCCTGGCTGCTGTGGACAATGATAAAGACGCCCGGTATGGGCCGATGGACAGGCGCGGTCGCTGGGCTGTTGACGGTCCAGATTGCGCTGGGGCTCACCAATATCCTGGGCGGTCTGCCGCTTTACGTGGCCGTCGCCCATAACGGCGTCGCCGCCCTGTTGCTGGTGACGATGCTCTCCCTGCTCTTCGTCACCTCACGACGGCCCGAGCCCGCCTGATGAGCACGGCGGTCGCCACACCGAGCACGCTGAGCCGCTATCTGGGCCTGTGCAAACTCAAGGTGGTCTCACTGATCGTGTTCACCGCGATCGTGGGCATGGCCCTGTCCGTGCAGGGCATGGTGCCCTGGCAACCGCTGCTGATCGGCAGCCTGGGCATCGGTCTCGCCGCCAGCAGTGCCGCAGCCATCAATCATCTGTTGGACGCCCGCGCCGACCAGATCATGGCGCGCACGCGCAATCGCCCGCTGCCCATGGGCGAGCTCAATGAACGTCAGGTCCTGATCTTTGCACTGGCCCTGGCCGTCATCTCCATGGTGCTGCTGGTCGTCTTCATCAACGTTCTGACGGCGGTCCTGACCTTTGCCAGTCTGATCGGCTATGCGGTGATTTACACGGCATGGTTGAAACGCGCCACGCCGCAGAACATCGTGATCGGAGGCGCTGCCGGCGCCGCGCCACCGGTTCTGGGCTGGGCAGCGGTGACGGGCGAAGTCCACGCCTACTCACTGATTCTGTTCCTGATCGTGTTCGTCTGGACACCGCCTCATTTCTGGGCCCTGGCCATCTATCGTCGCCACGACTACGAAGCCGCCGACGTCCCGATGCTGCCCGTGACCCACGGCGTTGAATTCACGCGCCTGCAGATCCTCTTCTACTCGATCATTCTGGTGCTGGTCACCCTGCTGCCGTTCCTGACGGGAATGAGCGGGCTGGTTTATCTGGTGGGCACCACCATTCTCAACATCGGCTTCATGGGCTACGCCCTGGCCATGATGAAACCCAAGTCCGAGCAGCTGGCCATGCAGATGTTCAGCTACTCCGTGGTCTACCTGATGGCCTTGTTTGCCTTCTTACTGGTCGACCACTACATCACGATCTGATTCCAAGCATCCCTGAAAGCCTTCTAGCGAGACTATCGACATGTCCGACCCCAAGACCCAATCCTCACCGCTGCTGCCGCTGGAGGCGCATGACGAGTTCATCGCCCGCCATATCGGACCGGATGCTGGCGAAATCGAGCACATGCTCAAGACCATCGGCGCTGGGTCGCTCGATGCGCTGATGAGCGAGACCATGCCTGGTTCCATCATCAACGACGAACCGATGGCGATGCCCCTGGGCAACAACGAAGAGCGCGTCCTGGAAGAGCTGCGTGCCATGGCGGACGACAACACGCTCAGCCACAGCATGATCGGATTGGGTTACCACCCCACCGTGACCCCGCCCGTGATCCTGCGCAATGTTCTGGAGAACCCCGGTTGGTATACCGCCTACACGCCGTATCA
>JBCDLQ010000345.1:0-3724 GCA_039414335.1 Pseudomonadota bacterium
GCTATCAGGATATTAGAAACTCATTGCAGCGCTTTCATCGAAACTCATGACGGTCAGTTCGGGCTCGTTCAACGGTGTCTAATCAGATTCAGTTGGGAAGTGTTCAGTGCCAGAACGATCATTGACACAAACCATGACATTGGCCACGTGCTCCAAATAGGTCTCTAGACCGACAACCTCCGGACCATTGTCGTTCACGCAGCTCCGGCCGTATTGCTCGATGGCAGCAAGACATGATCGCTTATCGCTACAGATTTCTGAGAGCGACTCTAGCGGGTCCATCTCAACAGCCACCTCATCCGCCTTGCCCTCGAACCAGGAGACAACGATGCTGTTGAACAGATACAGCACGAGGACAACAACGGCGATGATGATCAGTGTTTTCTTCATGGAATCTCCAAATCAGTCGACTTCTCAACTTCGGTGACCCAATCGCTTTGGGCCCCTAGAACGGTTCTGCCTTGTTCATTCCCCAGAAGCATGCACGGGTTAGCTGAACGCCGCAACAAGACACGCGACGCGCGAAAGACTCATGAAAACCGGAACCCCGATTGTCGTCCTGATTGTGCTCGCCTCTGTCGGCTTTGAAGCCTACGCCTTGTCGCAGGTGGCCTTTCGCATGGAAGCGCTCTTTATCTTTGAGCGCTTCGTCGCCGCGGACCGCGGCATGAGTCGCTGCGGCGATGAGGGGGGGCAGCCATGCAGAATCGCTTCAATCGCAACCGTGAAGTGGTTCAGCGACCTTCCAGATAGGAACCGGTCGAGCAGAATCCATCAGCGTCTTCCGAGACGATCGATCGTCTTCTGACCGAGCTCATCCTGGGGCAGGAAGCCACCGTCGATGCATTGATTGCTGAGGTTGGCTGTGGCGATATCGAGATCTTCAAGCTGACGAAAGGCTATGAGAACCGATCCCGATTGAATGTCGCTGGACCGGCCCGGAACAGCGACAGCTAGAACAAAGAGTGCCCTGCTCCATGAGCGAGGGCGCCCGTTCGGATCATTGTGGTTCTAGCTTCAGTCTGACCTTTTCCGGCAAGTATTTTTCAACCGCCTTGCCCGTCACCGACCAGAGCAGAACCGCTGACCAGGCAATCAGGGAAAAGCCGGCCGGGACACAGGCGATGGCAATGAGTTTCGCCTGCCGGCGATTGAAAATCAGGGCTAGTGCGACGGGCAGGAACCAGACGGCGAGGACCAGCGCGCCAACCAGCACCCACTGCAGCGCTGAAGCATTTTCGAAGGCAGAAAGGAATTCAGTCATATCGATCTCCGGTTTCAAGTGGACTCGTCAATAGAGTCCCTGGGGCGGGAGAATCCTTACAGTGGATTGCAATCGATGTGCTCTTTGGACTCAGAGAGGGCAACAAAGGGCGCACGCCCTACTCTCGCAGCTCGCGCTCGAGATGGTCAAGCTCCATCTGCTGACGGAGTCCGCGCTCGCGCATCCACGCACCGACCGCCGCCGCAAACAGGCACCACACGGCGGCAAAAACGAGACTGTAGAAACGCTTGCCCAGGAACTCGCTCAGGGGCAAGGGGTCGAGCCAACCGGCAACGACCATCCAGATGGCGACAAACACGGCAATGGCCAGGGTGGCCCAGATCGTCAACTTACCAGCCTTTTGGCGAAGGCGGGCATCTCGATAGCCATGTTCGATTACGGCCTCAATCGAGTCATCGGACCGCCAGAGTGCGCGCAGACGCCACTGCACCGTGCTGACGACGGCTAAAAGCAACATCAGAAAGAAGAAGCTCCAGTAGATCCACTCGAGCAGGCCCGACATGATCGTCGCAGCCCAGATCATGATGCCGCCTGCAAACAGCAGCGCCAGGGCATCGAAGCCAGCGAAAAGCCAGCGCCAACGCAAGCGTCGCTTGACGGCCTCTACGCTGAGTGGCGGTGTTTTGGTCTGCTGCCAGTCGGCTCGCATCTGCTCCAGCGGATCAGGCATTTCCTTGCTCATGAGGACAATCTCTCGGTCAAGCGGGACCGTGCGCGATTGATGCGCACGGCCACATTGTTTTCGGATACTTCCAGAATCCCGGCAATTTCTGCGTGCGAGAGCCCCTCCAGAAACAGGGTGATGGCTTCGCGCTGGCCCAAAGAGAGCGACCGCACAGCAGCGAGAAGACGCTGCTGGCGGTCGTTCTGTTCGGCCTGTTCGTAAGGACCATGGCCCGTGTCATCGGGTTCGGTAGTGAGGGGCGAGCGATCCGGACGACTAGCCTGTCGCGCCACGTGGCTGACCGCCCGATTCCGGGCGATTCGCAGCACATAAGGCTTCAGGCGCGCCGGATCTTCAAGGCGGGGCAGAGCCCGCCAGATAGCAACCAGCATGTCCTGCACCAGATCTTCGCACAGGGCCGCATCGAGCTCGAAGCTGCCGGCCAGTCGCCACAGGGTCGGTCCGAACCGTTCGATGATCGTATCGATCGAATTCACGCGACGCCCGCGCTCCTCTGAAACATGGTTCCGCTCGCCGTCAATCGTAACGTTTTGCACGACTGAATCACGAGTTGGGCAAGGACAGTCCGCTCGCCAGCTCGCGCAAGCGTTCGCGATCATCGCCCGTCAACTGCCAGTGGCCATCCGAACCCGCTTGAACAAATCGGAAGCGGTCGCCGTGCTCGATCAACCAGCTGTCGCTGCGGCCAAAAGGCTGCACTTCGACCGATGCGGTATCGGCCACGCGGGGCTGAATCCAGTCGATACCGGCTCGCTCCCAGGGGTTCTGGCTGATCCAGCGCAGTTCGAATCGCTGCCCGTCAGGGTGCTCGACTGCGGCAATGAGATTGCTGGGCCAGGTCTTCTGGTAATCAACCACGGTCCAGGCCTCTGGGACGGACCATTCGATCCCCTGGATCTGATCAACGAAGCGACCATCGGCCACCTGAGGAACCGGCGCCCCATCAGGGAAGCGTTGCTCAGCGCCTTCGGCCACGCGCCAGCTGATGACCCGCGCATCGATCTGACCGAACATCTGCAGCGAAGCACCGGCACTGAGTTCGCCGGGGCCGTCATTGAAATCCGACCAGACAAAGGCAAAGCGAGCGGCATCCGCGGCGCCCTCGGACGGAATCGCGGCATCCAGAGCAATCCAGTCCTCGCCGATGCGTACTTCAGTCCAGGCGTGACCGGCCAGCATGCCGTGGGCATAGACATAGCCCTGGACATAGCGGGCCGGAATGCCGGCCGCCCGGGACAGGGCGGTGAGCAGCACGGCGAACTCCGTGCAGGTTCCGCGTCGATTTTCCAGCACCTCGCTGGATGAAGCCAGGACTACACCGGCGTCGAAGGACATGTTTTCCGTCACCCAACGACGCAGCGCCAGCGCAGCCTGCCAACGATCGGTTTGACCCTCGGTGATCGACTGGGCCATCTCGATCAGCTCCGGCTGTGCCGTCTGGAGCACGGAATTGGCGCTCAGGAACTGATCAAGTTCTGAAGACACTTCCGCGTGAAATGGCACGCTCTGGCGAGGTTCGAGTTGCTCGATCGCCAGCACCAGTCGATCCGCTTCCTGCGACAGCACCCGCTGGTGAGCACTGTTCAGATCCGGCCAACCCATGCTCGGATTCCGATGGGTCAGTTCAAGCTCCAGGTACGCCAGACGGCGCGGCTCTGGCAGGCGAACACCGGTCTTGAGAATCGTAGCCTCGAAGACTTCTTCTGGCAACTCACCGCCGGCCTGCGCCAGGGTGGCCGCCATCTCGTCGGCCA